>NHIU01000013.1 GCA_002169755.1 Candidatus Pelagibacter sp. TMED197
CTACAAGTACATACATTAACTTATTTAAAAGTTGATGAGAATGGTGAAAGTATAGATGAAAAACAATATGAATATACTGGTGACCATTCTGGATTTTGTGATGGTATTGATGATGAATACTTACAGGAGGTAGAATGAAAACATATAAAGTAATAGGTGGATATACAGTATATGAACAGTATGAAATAAATGTTGAAGCTAAAGATGATAAAGAAGCAATAGCAAAAGCAGAAAAAATTCCAGTAGAAAAATGGGATGAACTACAATCACAAAATAGTGACTGTGGATTTACAATTGATGATGTATGGGAGGATGAATGAAAACTATAACTGAAATAAAAAAACATTTTAGTAATGAAGAGATAAAACTATTAGTAGAAATAGTTAGAGGTAAGCAAGAGTTTGATGTACTTAAAGAACAGATACTAGATTTTTATTCTGATGAGTATAACAAAGTAGACTATGAGACTGGTGATGATTTAAATAGTGGTGATGAATGGTTACGAAATGATTTGTTAGAAAAGTTAGAGTTTGATTTAGAAGTAGGAGGTGTAATATGAAATGTAAAAACTGGGTGGGTTGGAATTATAAATCAATGCCACATGAGATAGTTGAGTTGATACTTGATGAGGTAAATGATGTTTTAAAAAATAATAAAATTAAAATTAATTATGAATATAATGATGATAATGAAGAGGGTTGGGATTATTTTTTAGAACTAACAAAGGAGAATAGATGAGTGTAGATAAACAAGGTGACTTAAGAATAGATAGTTGGTTAGTAAAAGTATTCTTAACTAATGGAACAGAAAAAACAATAGTAGAATTACCTGATGATATATCAAATACTATTGATGATTACTTAAGTGAGATAGAGGAGGATGTATGCCAATAAAAAAGTATAGAACTAAAGTAAATAAAGATACAAGAACTATAGGACAATTAGCTTATGAGAAACATTGGAGTGTAGAAGGGTTAGTTAAATCTTTAAATTATAGNAGGGAGGACATACTAAAATGGGCAANGTTAAACAAGCGATACAAGAAGTAGAACANGAAGTNATGGAAATAGTANTNAGTAGAANNTCATNAGAGAGAGGANATGAANCAATTACTTTTCCAGANGTACAAACTATTTTATTTAAAAANTATTTTCATAAAGNTNATACTGGATATTTTTTAGATGAGNANGTAGTTAAGAATGCATATAACAAAGCAGTNTNTGAAANNGANNANNANGAGGAATANTNNCAACACTTGGATGAGGTACTATGAAAACATATAGAGTTAAAGGTTATGAAACTGTAATGTATTATGTTGATATAAAAGCAAAGAATAAATCTGATGCATATACAAAAGCAATGGATGTAAATGTATTAGATTGGGAACAACAAACTACAGTAGGTCTATGGGATAATGGAGGATTTAATATAAAGAAAAAAGATATAGAAGAAATAAAAACTAATGTAGTTAAATTAAAAATAAAAAAACCATGGAGTGAAGGTTATAAAAAGTTGAAAGAAAATACAAATGACTAAACAAATGATGCAAGAAATATTAGATGATTGGGGAAGTTGGAAGTATGATATATGGGATACAAATAAAACTACTTGGACTGTTAGGGATGATAGTAAAGTACATATGATAGGTGTAATACTAAAGGAAAAATTAGAATGGCTAGAAAGAAACGAAAAATAACAATAGCAAAAGCATTATATGGTAAGAAAACATTTACCTCAAGTGATGAGTTTGAATTTTATAGGAGTTATAAAATGATGAAGTTAGATAAAAAGTTAGTGACAGAAGTACACGAAGCAGTAGGTATAGCTGAAGGATATATACCAGTACATACAGCCGAAGAAGAATTACAAGCATGGCAATTATTAATTGATACTGGAGTGGCTTGGAAATTACAGGGTTGGTTTGGAAGACAGGCAAAGTTTTTAATTGATAATAATTTATGTAAAGAAAAAGTTGTGAACTAATATAGAACATGATATATACATTACATGATTTGGAAAAAAATAATAGTAAGATTAAGAATGTGGTATGCAGATATACGAGGACATCATGGTAAGAGGTGGGATTATGAACCTAGTAAAATGTATATGGGTAGATATAAAAAATATAATAAAAGGAGAAAATAAAATGAGTAAGAAACCAAATAAAAAATACATGGTAATGAGTAAGTTTAAACATAGTGATAGATTTAATTTAGAAAAACAATTTCTAAATAGACATAGTGCAGATGCTTATGTTGGTTTGATGATTGACGATAGAGAATATGATAGTATAGAATACTTTTTATTTGAACAGTCACATGACTATCAACACATAGAAGAAAGTCCAATGGAAGATTTACAGGAGGTTGTTAATGGATGAAGCTAGATTAGAAATGATTGATAGAAATAAAGATAGAGCAATACAACAAAAAAGAATGGCAACAATAATTCAAGTTGCAGGTTTACTTGGAGTTGATGAATTAGATTATATTAAAAATGAAATTGGAGATATGATTTCTGATATAGAGAGGAAGAAAAATGCTAACACCTAAACAATTAAAGTTGTTTAAATTTTTAAAACATTATAAAACTCAAAATGAAATCATGCCTACATTTGATGAGATAAAATCTTTTATGAATATGAAATCAAAGAGTGGTGTTTATCAAATGTTGGGATACATAGAATGGAAAGGATATATTAAAAGACATCCTGCCCATGCAAGAGCAATACAATTATTAAAGGAGGTAGCTTAATGACTAAAAGAAAAATGACAAAGAAAAAAATAAATAAAGAAAAAGAAACTAATGATTGGTTTGATACTCATGTTGAAGTTATGGGTTTTGGTAGAGGTACTAGAAATAAAAAAGTTAAATCAATTATTAAAGAACAAGTAATGAAATCATTATCAAAGGAGATATACTAATGACAAAAAAGAAAAAGAAAACTAAAGAGTGGAATGAAGCAATAGATGATTTAGAAAATTATGAACATGAAGATTGTGGACATAGTGAAGATAAAACAAATAGTGTTTATATGTTTCATAATGTTAAACATGATTTACATTTATTCATAAATGCTGATGGTTATGAAACTGCAATGATGAAGTTTGATTTATGTAAATTTATAGATAGAAAAGATTGGAAGATATTTTTAGAATGTGGACATCAACCAGCTTAATTAACAATACAACTTACAGGTGAAAGGACCAAACAAATGTACTTTAAACCATTGATATTATTGGATAAAAAATATTTTATTACAATGTTCACTTGGCAAATGTTTACTTGTATAATAGAGATACTGTCATTTTATAAGACAGCATTTCACAAAACAATAAACATTTTAGAGGACATATATATGAGTAGTAAATTCTTTTTGAAAAAATCTTGGGTAACAGTTAATGTATGTGTAGAAGATTATTACAATTCAGGCAGTACATTAGAAGATGTAAAAAAGAATTTGAACTGGAGTAATTATTCAAACATAATTGAAAGAGAAGCTAAAGTTAATAGACATACTGTTGAGGAAATTGATGAAGAAACATACAAAAATAAAATNGAGAAATCCAATAGCACACCTATTACAAAGAAAAAAGTTTCACTTGAAGATTGTACCGAATAAGAAAAAGAAACTCATAGATAAATTGTTTGATAAAATGAAACATGATATTGAATAGAGATACTCCTCAAGGTATTAACACAAGTCAAGGTGAAGGTTCAGCTATAACTCCATGCGTACTTATGTACAGATGTGTTATAGTTAGAGCAATCATGGATGCACTTGATGTTGATATTCATGCATGGGGAAACGCAAGAGATAATATAATTAAAGACGCAAGAGATTGGTTTGATATTAAAGACCATCATTTTTGTTTGATTTGTGACTATGCAAATTTAGAACCTTCATTCATAGTAAAAAAATATAATCAACTTAGAGAAGCTAACGCAAAGAAATTATTTAGAGGTAAGAATTTAAATAAGTTTCTTACGCATTACATTTGTAGTTTTCATGAAGACCCAACAATGAGAAATAATTAGTATGGCTAAGAATACAAAGTTTGATTTAGACTTAGAGTATGGACAGATACGAGAAAAAAGAATAGAGAACTTACTTAAAGGTGGTAAGATAGAAATCAAAACTGAGAGGAGTTGGTGGAGAAAGACTGGCAACATTGCTATTGAATATGAATANAGAGATAAACCAAGTGGGATATTTAAAACAGAATCTAAATGGTGGTTTCATGTATTAGAATTAGATAACAATGAACATTGTATGTTAGTATTTAGAGTATCAAGATTAAAAAAGATTGTTAATAAATATAAGAAGACACACACAAAAAACATAGGAGATTACAGAGCAAGTAAATGCGTTGTAATTCCTCTTAAAGAATTGTTTAGTGAAGGATGTTATAAGCTATGATGATATTTAAAAAAGTAATTTTATTTTTAATGTTAATAAGTATAACAGTAATACTATTAACTGGTTGTTCATCTAATAAAAAACCAAAAAATATTCCATTAAGTATTGTTAAGAAAGTTATAACTGGATTAGATTAATGTTTAGTATATACGAAAAGATAATTGGTTATTGTTTATTATTTTATATGGGTTACATATTATTTCATATGATAGTAGGTACTTTTAAATAGTTATGAATAAAAGAGAAGACTTAGAAGAAGCTATAAGGTTATACAAAGACCAGTATATATGGCAACATATGACTAACAAAGAANTAGCTGATTATATAATACCAAGTATAGCATTAGACCAGTATCATTTATTTAAATATGAAACTACTGGTGTTGCTTATGCATTTACTAACTGGGCTTTTCTTAGTGATGAAGCTGAAAAAAGATTTAAGAAGACAGGAATTGTAGAAAGATTTGATTGGGATAGTGGTAAAAATGTATGGCATATTGATACAATTAATACTCATAAAGGAAAGATAAAAGATATTTATAAGTGGACTGCATATAATTTTTTAAAGATATTACCTGAAGATACTAAAGTTAATTGGATAAGATTAACTAAATCAGGTGATGCAATTAAAAGATTAAACAAGATGACAATAAAACAAGGGGTGCGAAAATTTAAATGAGTGATAAAGATTTACTTAGAGAATATAAAAATACAATAACAGATTTAACTAAAGATAAGAAAGAGTTAACTGATACTATAGAAGAAAAAGATTCTCGAATTAAAAAAATTTTGATACAGCTTGAACAAGCTAATCAGGATGTGCAATCAACAGGTAAAAAGATTGCAGAACTTGAGAAGAAACTCAACAAAAAACAAACAATCAAAAGAGTAATAGATGAAAAGATAACCGAAGTACTTGAAAACATTGAAGAAAATAAAGACTCTGAAAGTGTTGACAAGGATGAGTAATTTATGTTATACATTCATTATGAAAAATGATAAATTAATAATAAACAATAAAGGAATAAACATATGGCGATAATTGAAGGCACAGCTTATTGGGCTTCTCTGACACGACCAAACGAAAAGTTTGAACCTATGTGGAGAATTGATTTAGCAGTTGATTCTAAAGACGCAGAGGACTTTAAAGGTCAAGGAATTTCACTAGCAGAAACAACTGTTGATGAGAAAACTATATCTAATATAGTTAGATTTAAAAGAAAAGTTACTAAAGCTAATGGCGATAAAAATACGCAACCACAATTAGTGGATGCAGATAAGAAACCATTAGATAAAATAGTCGGTAATGGTAGCAGAGTTAAGGTGATGTATAAACCTTACGAATGGAACTTCAAAGGTAAGAAGGGTGTAGGGTTAGACTTACAAGCTGTCCAAGTACTAGACTTAATAGAGTATACACCTAAAGAGGACTTTACTGTTGAAGCAGGAAATACTTCTAATGGAAGTGTTGACAACATAAAGGAATTTTAGTATAGTCAAGCAGTCATAAAAAATATGGCTGTCATTTTTCTACTCCTAGGAGNGTCGGCTTGTAGTTGGTCGGCTCTCCTTTTTTATGTGAAAGGAATTTAAATTAATGAGGGTGCAAATGAATGAACAAAATAAAAATGGCTTTGTAAAGTATCACTTACCTTGTCCATTATGTAGTAGTAGTGATGCAGTTTCTGTTAATGCTGACAACTCAGCTTACTGTTTCTCATGTCAAGAATACATAAGAGATTATAATTTAGAACAAGAACCTACAATAGTTAACAGAGAACATGAGAAGAAAGATTTTGTAGGACAATCAGACTTTGCTGAAATCATAGATAGAAATATAAAAGCAGAAACTTGTAAGAAGTTTGGAGTGACTGTTAAGATTGATAGTGTAGGTAATATAACTAATCATTACTATCCTTATCATGATAAACAAGGTGCAAAGATAGGAACTAAAACTAGGTTTACAAAGTTAAAAGAATTTAGTATTCAAGGTAATACAAAACATTCTGGATTATTTGGTGAACATCTATTTAGTAAAAATAAATATTGTATAATAACTGAAGGAGAATTAGATTGTCTATCAGCTTATCAAATGTTTAAGACAGATAAGTATGAGACACCAGTAGTTAGTATTAAGAATGGAATTACTTCAGCAGTTAAAGATGTTAAGAATAGTTTAGATTGGTTAGAACAATTTGATAATGTCATTGTAAATTTTGACAATGATGAACAAGGTAAAGAAGGAGCATTAAAGGTAGCTGAATTATTTAGCCCAGGGAAATGTAAGATAATGCATTTACCAGAAGAATATAAAGATGCTTCAGATTGTTTAAGTAAAAATAAAATACAAGCTTATGTAAAANCTTTTTGGGAAGCAAAANTATTTGCNCCAGATGGAATTATAAATGCTAATAGTTTATTTGATGAGATAACAAAACCAACTATTAAATCATTTGTACAATATCCATTTGAAGAATTAAATAAAATAACTTATGGTATCAGACCATCTGAATTAGTTACATTTACTGCAGGTAGTGGCTTAGGTAAAACTCAAGTCATGAGAGAGATAGTACATCATATAATTAAATCAACANAAGATAATATTGGATTGTTAATGTTAGAAGAAACACCAGTAATAACTTCAAAAGGTTTGATGAGTATAGAAGCAAATCAAAGATTACATTTACCTGATGTACATTTAAGTAAAGAAGAAATGAAAACTTATTTTGATAAGACAGTAGGTACTGGTAGAGTATTTATGTTTGACCATTTTGGTTCTAACTCTATTGATAATATAGTATCAAGAGTTAGGTTCTTAGCTAAAGGTTTAGACTGTAAGTATATTGTTATAGACCATGTTAGTATTATTGTATCAGACCAAAGTCATGGTGATGAGAGAAGAGCATTAGATGAAATCATGACTAGACTTAGAACTCTTGTTCAAGAGACTGGTGTTGCTATGATGGTTGTGTCTCATTTGAGAAGACCAGATGGCAAAGGACATGAAGAGGGAGCAGCAACATCACTATCACAATTAAGAGGTTCAGCAAGTATAGGACAACTAAGTGATATTGTAATAGGTCTTGAAAGNGATGCACAAAATGATGACCCAGAAATTAGAAGTACTACTANAGTTAGAGTATTAAAGAATAGATTTTCTGGATTGACTGGACCATGTAGTAATCTAAGATACAACAATGATACTGGAAGATTAGTTGAGGTACAGGCAAGTGACTTTTAATAAAGTTGTATTTGATATTGAAACAACAATGACTGCAGATAAAGTGTGGTGTATTGTTTGTAAACATGAAGATACATTTTATCAATTNAAAGAAAATAATTTACATAGGTTTGAAGAATTTATAAAACAAACTGAAGAAGTTATTGGACATAATATAATTGGATTTGATATACCAGTATTAAATAAATTTTTTGGTTATGATTTATTTAAGAATGTTAAGATAACAGATACACTTGTACTATCTAGATTATTAAATCCAATGATAGATGGTGGACATTCATTAAGAAACTGGGGAACTAAGTTAGGTCAAAGTAAAATAGAGTTTGAACAATTTGATTTCTTTAGTGAAGAAATGTTAAAGTATTGTAGGAATGATGTTGACTTAACACAAAGGTTATATAAATTTTTAATTACAAGAATAAAAGATTTTGGTTATTCAGTTGAACTTGAACATGAAGTTGCAAAGATAATACAGAAACAACATGAAAGAGGATTTAAGATTGATATAGTAAATGCTTATGCACTTCAAGCTAAGTTTCAAGAAGACATGAATGAATTACAAACTAAAGTTAGGGCTACATTTCCTCCATTAAAGATAGAAGAAACATTTATTCCTAAATCAAATAACAAAGCAAGAGGTTATGTAAAAGGAGTACCCTTTACTAAAGTTAAATATAAAGAATTTAATTTAGGTTCAAGACAACAGATAGGTGAAAGACTAATGAAGCTTGGTTGGAAACCAAAGAAGAGAACAGACAAAGGTCATGTTATAGTAGATGAAAAAGTTTTATCTGAGATAACTAATATACCTGAAGCTAAATTAATTAACAAATTCTTAATGCTTCAAAAAAGGATTGCCCAAGTTTCCTCCTGGGTAGAAGCAATTAAGGAAGATGGGAGAGTACATGGTAAAGTAATTACCAATGGTACTATTACTGGAAGAATGAGTCATCAAGCACCCAACATGGCTCAGATTCCTGCTGTGTACTCACCTTATGGAAAAGAATGTAGAGGATTATGGATAGTAGATAAAGGATTTAAATTAGTAGGAGTTGATGCATCTGGTTTAGAAATCAGAATGTTAGCACACTACATGAACGATAAGGAATATACAAATGAAGTTATTAATGGAGATATACACACAGCAAATAAAGTTGCTGCTGGTTTGGAAACAAGAGATGCAGCGAAGACTTTTATCTATGCCTTCATCTATGGAGCAGGGTCAAAAAAAATNGGAAGCATCATTGGAGGTTCGGAAAGAGATGGCGAAAGAGTTAAAGAAAAGTTTCTTAGAGCAACACCAAGTCTTAGACATCTACGAGAAAAAGTGGATGCAGTTGCTAAGTCTAACAGAAGATGGCTCAAAGGACTTGATGGAAGAAAAATCATCATCAGACACCCCCACGCAGCCCTAAACAGCTTGTTACAAGGAGCAGGAGCAATAGTTATGAAGGTTGCGTTGACACTCCTAGAACAATATGTTATAAATAAACGAATCAAAGCTTATCCTGTAGTTAATGTACATGATGAGTTTCAATATGAAGTTGAGGAAGGAAANGCAGAAGAGTTTGGTAGACTAGCAGTACAATCAATTATAGATGCTGGTAAAAAATTAAAACTTAGATGTGATTTAAATGGAGAATACAGAATTGGAAACAACTGGGCAGAAACNCATTGATACAGTAGCAACTGATATTAAAAAATTAATTGCTGATATATCTAATGGTAAACCTGCACCTATAACAGAAGAAAACATGAATGACTTTCTTAACAATGTTAAGGAAGCTATGATTGCATGGAACACACCACCAGTAAAAGAAAAATATAATGGTGTACTAAGAATGAGTATCTTAGGTAAACCTGCAAGACAATTATGGTATGATAAATATTCTCCTAAAGAAACAAAAGAATATGATGCCAGTAATAATTTAAAATTTTTATATGGACATATCATTGAACATTTACTTTTATACTTAACAGAATTAGCTGGACATAAAGTAGAAGATAGACAAATGAAAGTTAAAGTAGATGATGTCAAAGGACATATAGATGCAAAAGTAGATGGTGAAATTTGTGATGTTAAGTCTGCTTCACCTTTTAGTTTTAAAAAATTTAAGAATGGTGAGNTANTNAATGATGACCCATTTGGNTATCATGCCCAGNTATCAGGATATGAAACAGCTAATGGAACTAACAAGGGAGGTTTTCTTGTTGCTGATAAATCAAGTGGTGATATATGTTTTTANAAACCAGAAGACTTAGCTAAACCTGATACAAAAAGTTTAATAAAAGATTTAAATACTAAACTTGCTAGTGATACACCACCTGAAAGATGTTATGAATTAAAAACAGAAAAGAATGGAAACAAAGTTATACCAGTTGGTTGTCAATTTTGTATACATAAGTTTGAATGTTATGCAGATGCTAATAAAGGTAAAGGTTTGAGAGTATTTAAATATTCAAATAAGAATGTGTTCTTAGCTGATGTAGTTAAAGAACCTAATGTAGAAGATATAACAAAACAATTTACAGATGGAATTAAAACACAAGCACCTGCTAGTTAGAGCCGAAGTATTAGACCCACCTAAAGATTTAAAAATGATGAAGAAGTGGACTAAGAACTTAATAAAAGATATTGATATGAAAATATTAGCTGGTCCATATGCAAAGTATTGTGATGTAAAAGGTAATAGAGGTTTAACTTGTGTAACTATAATAGAAACATCCCATATTACTTTACACTCATGGGATGAAAACAATCCTGCGTTAGTACAGTTAGATGTTTATAGTTGTAAA
>NHIU01000014.1 GCA_002169755.1 Candidatus Pelagibacter sp. TMED197
GGATAGTAATAGAAGTATAATCTATTCAAACGGTAACGGTAAAACACAATAATGAAAAAATTACTAATAACATTTTTTATGATACTATTTGCTTCAAGTGTATTTGCAGCTAAACTTTACACTGGTGGAGAAAAGTATGAAAAAGATGGCGTAATCGCCTTAACATTAACACTTAATGGTAAATTAATTGAGTGGGTATACAAAGAAAATTTAAGTCAATGCTTGAAATCTAAAAGAGTAGCAAGTAGAGAAGTTGGCGGCGAAAGAGTTGTATTCGCTTGTAAATCTGTAAAGGCATTATTACAAGAAGATAAACAAACAAAATACGGTATTAGATTACTAAAAATATTAGACTAATGGATACAGAAAATAACATAGATCAAATCACTGAAAAAGAACAGAAAAGATTTAAGTTAATAGAAAAATATAGTCCTGTTATTATATTTGTTCTTTTCATGTTATTTGCTTTTGGTATGAATAAAGCATTAGCTGATTGCACAGGTTGTGGTGATGATGGTCATCAAGTTTGTCCTATCGAAAAGAAACACAAACACGTAACCGTGATGAAAGAAGAACATAAAGCGTCTTCATCTACACCTGAAGAGGGTGTGGTATTCGCAGTTTGCATATTTGAAATAGATGAAAACGGCAATAGAGTTTTAGTAGATCACGTTGCTTCAGAGAATTTAGTAGATTGTTTAAAAAACAAAAGAGAAAAAGAAAAAGAATATAGAGAAACTGAAAATAAAGAGGGCGTTTACAACATGACTTGCGACAAAGTTAACGCAAAAGTAAGAGTAAACGAAGACGGCTCTTGGGAAATACTTGATATTATAGGCAGACATCAACCTGCTTATGAAAAGAAAAAAATCTACGAATAAAATTTTATAAATACTTTAGAATTGATTTAAACTACATTATTTCACATTATCTAAACATTATCAAAAGGAATTATGAAAAGATTATTAGTCTTTTTGTTATTCTATATTATGCTAGGGTTAACACCTTCGTGGGCTGATGTTACCAACTCTGGAACGACAACGAACTCTCAAACAAATGCGAGCGGTTCAAACACCACTATATCAGGTGGTTATTCGGCAGAAACAACGAATGAATATCAATCTGGATCAAGTAATAATACAACAACTACAAATACTACTAATGCCTACTCAGGCGACACTAGGGTTACCGCTCAATCATCAGCACCTAGTATGTCAGCAATGTCGCAAGACCTTTGCGTAGTAGGGTTATCAGGTGGTGTATCTACTTTCGGTTTAGGTGTATCAGCAGGCACTTTTAGAACAGATGAGAATTGTGAAAGAATTAAATTAAGTAAAGTATTAAATGACTTAGGTATGAAAGTTGCAGCTGTATCAATACTATGCCAAGATGAGAGAGTGTTCTATGCAATGGAACAATCAGGCACACCTTGTCCTTTTGAAGGTAAGATAGGTAATGAAGCAAAAGAACAATGGAAAAAATATAACAAATTAAGACCAGATTACAAAGTATATACAAAGAGATTAAAAGTTATAGAAAAAGGCAATAAAGATTGGGAAGAAAAGATGAAAGAAAAAGATGAAGTTATTGCCACACAAGCAAATGAAATTAGTAAGAATAGTGTTGAACAGAAAAAACTAGAACTTGAAATTGAGAAGCTAAAAAAAAAAGTAAAGTAAAGACTAGTAAAGGAAAACTATGGATTTCGGTATTATCAATTGGATTATTTGGAGTGGCATTATAATCTATGCAAATTACAAAGTATATTGTTGGGCTCAGTCTCTTAATCCTTACGACTTCTCAAAGCGTAAGTAAGGCAGAGACAGCAACCTCAGGCAACTTGTTACCTAATGCAGGTGACGGTCAATCATCTTATCAAAATCAATCAGACAATCTATCACCTGATAAAGTAGGTATGGCTTCAGGTTTTTCATATGATAGTGGTATACAACCATTTGGAAACGAACTAGAAGCAAAAGGTGAGGGTATTGTATCTGCTAATGGTTCTTTAGTAGGTATCACAACTACAAAACAATCAGGTGGTTCATTTACAACAACAGAAAATAGTTTAGATGGTGGTGTGACCTTAAACTCTATATCTGAAGTACAGAATTGTGAATGGACTGGATCATCATATCAATGTGGTCAACATAATGTAGGCGGTGGTCAAAGAGATACTTACACAAACACAATTAAGATACTAGACGCAAATAATAATGTACTTGCAATAACTACATTTACAAGAAACAATGACGCTGGCTACTACGGAAATACCATCACATATACAGACACGGTAAGTTATACAGATACAGGCTCACGTAAATACGATTGGGAGTGGAAAGGTACAGATGGTGGTTATAATGGTTATGTTAATGTTGACTCTATTGGTCCTAACTTACTTGGTGCAAGTCTAACTGCCACATTATTAGATATAGCATATCAACCAGTTCAAATCAGTGAAGAGACCGAACAAGAAATAGAATTAGCAAACTTACAATTAGAAGAAGCACAATTAGAATTAGAAACTTTAGTACAAGAATTAGAAGAAATCAATTTAGCACAGGTAGAAGAAATAGAAACTTTTGAGTTTGCACCTTTACCTATGTTAGAATTAGAAGAGATAGAAATTAAAGAAATTAAGATAGAAGAGTTTAGAGAAATTTTTGTAGAAAATTTTAAAGAGATATTAGTAGAAGAAAATCTAGTAGAAGAATTTGAAACTGCTTTAGTTGAAGTTGAATTACAAGAAGAGCAGTTTTTTGAAGAGGCCACAAACATGGTTATGGAAGAGATGAAAGAAGAGTTTGGGTCTGCTGTATCATTTATAGAAGAAGAACCTGTACAAGAAATCAAAGAAGAACAAATAGAGGAGATGAACAATGAGCCTACACTGACGGAAGAAGTTAAAGAAGAAGAACCTACTGAAACTTTAATGAACGAACCGAAAGAGGAAATCAATGAAACTGAGTCTACGACAACAGAAACTATGGAAGAGACACCTAATGAAACAAATGAGACAGGAGAAACTAGTGAGAATGTATCTACTGAATCTAATGTGGCTGAAGATAAGGAAACAGAAAATGAGACGAAGACGGAGAGTAATGAAGAAGGTGTGGAGAGCAAAGAGACTGGCGATGTTAAATCGGATATACGGACAAAGACTAGAATTGTCGGCATAGAACAGAAAGTACAAAAGGTTATTGAAAAGGTAATGTCTAAATTAAAGAGAGTAGATCAACAACTTGCGGCTATACAACTTATTAAAACTCAAGGTATAACGACAGGTGGTGCTGACTTGACAGGATATATAAATAAGAAAGTATATACTAATCAAAAACAACTAGAAGAAATATCATTTTATTCTAGTGTGAATATAATAGAACAATCACAAATTTATGGTGACAAATCGTTAGTTAAATATACATCTAACGACCCAATATTACAACAACAAGTAGCACTTGTTAATGTTCAAAGTGAAATAAACACATTGAGAAGTGAAATATACGCTTTGAAGGAAAGTCTAAAGTGAAGAAAAAAGGAACAAACATGATAGATAAAATCAAAAACAATCTTACAGCTTTAATTGCAACGGTTGGTTTAATTGGTACTATTGGTACTGGTTTTGTTAAGTATGGTGAGATAATGAATAAAATTGAGAGTGTTGAACCATCTAAAATTGAAGCAGAATTTAAGACACAAAATAAAACAATTTTAGAACAAAACACTACAATTGAAAAACAATTAACTCTAATCAAAATAAATGAAAAAGAAATAGAGTTATTAAAAGCACAAATTAAAGAACTAAAAATTAGAGCGTCAAATCCTCTAGCTAATTAATATGGCAAACGGCAACGGCGAAACAAGAAAGACGGTCGCTCAAATAGCAAAAGAACTAATTGAGCAAAAGACATCTATTGAAGTATTAAAGAATGATGTAAAATCTGTTAGTGTGATGAGCACTAAACTTGATGGCGCAATAGATAAACTAACAGAAATATCTGGTAGTCTAAAGTCTATGTTAGCCGTGCATGATGAGAAGTTAAATAAACAAGAGGAAGTAGATAAAGCCATATTCAACCTATTAGAGAATCGAAGAGTAGAATCAGAAAATAAGTTTGAAGACCTACATAGCAGACTAAATAAAAATGTCAAAGATTTAAGAGAAGAAGTCGAACTATCACAAAAGCGTTTAATGTGTGAGATGAAAGAACTCAAAATTAGTCTATCTGAAAGAGTAGGTGTGTTAGAAAAGTACAGATGGATTATCATAGGGGCTGCGATAGTATTAGGTCTATGGGCACCTCAGTTATTTAATATATTACCGATATAGTACTTGACTTTTTTTGTGGATTGATATATAATGTATATTATATGAGTAGTTATGTTGATTTAGATTATATCAGTAAAATACAGCCAAGATTACAGCAATTTAAAAGAAAGAAAGATTATCTTTTTAACTTTCGTTGTCCAGTCTGTGGTGATTCAAAGAAGTCAAAAACCAAAGCAAGAGCATATCTTTACAGAGTAAAAAATGATATGTTTTTTAAGTGTCATAATTGTAGTGCTTCACACAATTTGGCAAACTTTATAAAAGTAGTTGATAGAAAAATATATGACCAATATATTTTAGAAAGATATAAAGGTAATAAACCTATCAGTGAAGATAATTTATTTGACAGATTTAAGAGTGATATAAAAAAGAAACTCAACATTACGCCTCTACAAGGTCTTAAATCTTTCGATAAAATAGATAATGTACATCCTGCGAAGAAGTACTTATTGAAAAGAAGAATACCTGAAGAGTATTTTTCTAAACTATATTTGAGCAACAAGTTTCAGGCATTTGTAAACAAATTAAAACCTGGAACATTTGGTGAAGAGACAGAAAAGTATGAGCATCCTAGATTAATTATTCCTTTCTATGATGTTGATGGTGAAGTTTTTGCAATTCAAGGTCGTGCTTTTGGTAAAGAACAACCAAAATATATCACGCTTAAGTTGTATGAAAACAAACAAAAAATATTTGGATTAGATAGAATAAATTTACATAAGACGATATACATAGTAGAAGGTCCTATTGATAGTTTATTCATTGACAATTGTATTGCAGCTGCTGGTGCAGATATACAATTGCCAGGCGATCAAAAAGATGTCGTTTTTGTTTTTGATAATGAACCGAGAAATAAAGAAATAATAAAACGAATGTATAAAGTGATAGATGATAATTACAAGTTGGTCATATGGCCAGATGATATAAAAGAAAAAGATATAAACGAACTAATAATGAACGATAAAACAAAAACGCAAGTACAAAATATTATATTCGATAATACCTATTCAGGTTTATCAGCATTAACAAAATTAAATTCATATAAGCGTTGCTAAGGAGGCAAGATGGCGGACAATATAAGCGTCAAAAAACGAAACGGTCGTGGTAACGAACCACTAAACATTGATAAGATACATGACATGATGGAATATGCTTGTGAAGATATAAGTGGCGTATCAGCCTCACAGGTAGAAATGAATAGTGGTCTACAATTTTATGATGGTATAACAACAGACGAAATACAACAGATATTAATCAAATCGGCCTCCGACTTAATATCTTTAGAAAATCCTAATTACACATATGTTGCTGCTAGACTTTTACTATACTCATTAAGAAAAAAACTATTTGGTAAATTATGGGATCACCCACACTTTGCTGATCAAGTAAAAAGTTGTGTTGACGCTCAAGTTTATGACTCAGAAATATTTGATAACTATGAAAGAAAAGATTTTGATAGAATGGAGTTATGGTTAAAACATGATAGAGATTACGATTTTACTTACGCAGGTTTAAGACAAGTCATAGACAAATATCTAGTACAAGATAGAAGTACAGATCAAATATTTGAAACACCACAATTTATGTACATGATGATTTCTGCTACTTTATTTGCAAAGTATCCTAAATCAACAAGAATGTCATATGTAAAAAAATACTATGACGCTATTTCAACTTTCAAAATTAACATACCTACTCCTGTTATGGCAGGTGTTAGAACACCTATGAGACAATATGCTAGTTGCGTATTAGTAGATGTTGATGACACCTTGCCATCCATTTTTTCAAGTGATATGGCAATAGGAAGTTATGTTGCTCAAAGAGCAGGTATTGGTATCAATGCAGGTCGTATTAGAGGTATCAATAGTAGAATTAGAGGTGGTGAAGTACAACACACAGGTGTTATTCCTTTTCTTAAAAAGTTTGAGTCAACCGTTAAGTGTTGCACACAAAATGGTGTAAGAGGTGGTAGTGCTACGGTACACTTCCCAATATGGCACCAAGAGATAGAAGACATTATAGTTTTAAAAAATAATAAAGGTAGTGAAGATAACAGAGTTAGAAAATTAGATTACTCAATACAATTATCAAAACTATTTTATGAAAGATTTATTGAGAACAAAGATATTACATTATTTTCACCACATGAAGTGCCTGAATTATATGAGGCATGGGGATCACCAGAGTTTGATGATCTTTACGAAAAGGCAGAAAGAAAAACTAGTGTGAAAAAAACAAAAGTAAATGCTCAGGAACTAATCTTTGACATACTAAAAGAAAGAGCAGAAACAGGTCGTATCTATATTATGAATATAGATCATTGTAATACACACTCTAGTTTTAAAGACAGAGTTTATATGTCAAACTTATGCCAAGAAATTACTTTACCTACTGACCCTATACAACACATAGACAAAGAAGGTGAAATTGCATTATGTATTTTAAGTGCAATCAATGTCGGTAAGATTAATAGAAGATATGAATTAGAACCATTATGTGATTTAGCAGTTAGGGCATTAGATGAAATAATAGATCATCAAAAATATCCAGTAGTGGCTGCAGAAATATCTACAAAGGCAAGAAGAAGTTTAGGTATTGGTTATATTGGCCTTGCTCACTATCTTGCAAAGAAAGGTTATAAGTATGACCAGAAACTTGCATGGCGACAGATAGATAAATTAACAGAGGCGTTTCAATACTATCTACTAAAAACATCAAATCAATTAGCAAAAGAAAAAGGTAAGTGTAAATACTTTGATAGAACAAAATACGCAGATGGTATTTTACCTATTGACACATACAAAAAAGAAGTTGATGAAATAGTAAAAAGAGATTTAACATTTGATTGGGAATGGTTAAGAAAAGAAATTAAGAAAGATGGTTTAAGACATAGTACACTATCGGCACAAATGCCTAGTGAATCATCATCTGTTGTTTCTAATGCAACAAATGGTGTAGAACCACCAAGAGATTTTATTAGTGTTAAGAAAAGTAAAAAAGGTCCTTTAAAACAAGTAGTACCTGAATATGCAAAACTAAAAAACAATTATACACTTTTATGGGATATGAAATCTAATGAAGGTTATATAAATGTTGTTTCTGTTATGCAAAAGTATTTTGATCAGGCAATATCAGGCAACTGGTCATACAATCCAGAGAACTATGAAGAGGGACAGGTACCATTATCAGTAATGGCTGAAGACTTATTGAATACATATAAGTATGGTTGGAAGACTTCTTATTATCAGAATACATATGACGCTAAGAAAGATATTGACGAACCATCACATCCAGTTGGTTGGACAGATAATGTGCCAGAAAAAGAAGAAGTAAAAGACGAAGAGAATTGTGAAAGTTGTACTATATAATGAAAGGGATAAATTATGCAATTTGTAGCGAATATACCATACATAAAATGTTTCGTTAAGAAAGAATATCTTTACGATTTAAAAAAAGGTTACGGTGAGTTTGAAGAGTGTGTTTTACTTGCAGTTAAAAGTATGCAAGGTAGAGCGCTGATGTTTGAAGCGTATCTTCCTCAATACGGTGCTTGTTTTGACAAGTTTCCTATATCTGCCTTTGTATGGAAAACAGATATAAAACAAGAAGAACAATTAAGACTAGGTGAACTATGTTTATGGGATGGTTTTAGTTATGACATACACATTTGGGCTAAAAGACTATTAAAAAATTGTGATGTAGAAATTTTTGTACCTGGTAAAGGCAAGAAGAAAGGTGAATATTTGTTTACAATAGATAGTAGTCACACTGATCCTAATATTATAAATGCTAGTGTTAGTGAAGTGCCAAGTGAACACAAACAACATAACTTTGGTAAGTTAGACAATGGTCAATTCTTTGCTCAACCTAATAATAGAATGTATTGGTTTGAACAAAGTTTAACACCTAAAGAATTAAAGACGCCTGACTTTAATGTATCTACAAGATATTTCTTTAGTGAACAAGAAGAGAAATGGGCATTTGGTGATAGTGACAAATACTTTTATGATGAAAAAATAAGGGACAAATGATTTGGTTAGAAAAACATAATATAGACTCTGAGGATACTATTAAAACAATTAGTTTTATAAATAAATACTTTGAGACAAATAAGTGCTGTGCAGAGCACCCTAATTGTGAACATCCCAAAAGTCAAACTGATAATATGCTTTTTAATAATGATGAGGTAAGAGCGTATAAAGATAGTTTTTATAAAGCACTTAGGTCATTTTTAAAAAAAGATTATCAATTAATTTATGAAAAAGCTTGGTCGTATTTTGCTACCGAGTTAAATAATTTTACATGGCATGACCATGTGAATATCAGAAGTAATATTGAGAAGGTTGAAGAGTACTCTGGTATTATATATTTAAATCATAGTGATAGAGGAACATTATTTGAAGATGATAACTTTTTTTGGTCTATCAAACCTAAAGTTAATCATTGGTATATATGGCCTTCACATTTACAACACACGCCACAAGTTGGCACAACTGAAAACATGAGATATATAATTGCAACAGCAGTAGGAGTAAAAGTAGCACTAAAATGAAAACCGTATTTAACAAAGAAAAAAATTTAGACGCAACAAAGCAATCAATGTTTTTTGGTGCTGATCTTGCAGTACAAAGATATGATACATTTAAATATCCTATCTTTGATAAACTAACTCAACAACAATTAGGATACTTCTGGCGACCAGAAGAAGTATCTTTACAAAAAGATAGAAACGATTATGCTCAACTATCAGAAGCGCAAAAGTTTATATTTACATCTAACTTAAAATATCAAACTATGTTAGATAGTGTACAAGGTAGAGGACCTTGTTTAGCATTTTTACCATTTGTATCTTTACCCGAATTAGAAAGTTGTATTGTGACTTGGGATTTTATGGAAACAATACATAGTAGAAGTTATACCTACATTATTAAAAACTTATACTCACAACCTAGTGATGTATTCGATAATATAATTAAAGATGAAAAAATAGAGAAGAGAGCTAAATCTGTAACCGAAACATACGATAATTTAATTCTATTAGGTTACAAATATAAACTTGACAATAAGAGTGTTAGTGAATATGATTTAAAGAAAGCATTATGGAAAGCACTAGTCACGGTTAACATACTTGAAGGTTTAAGATTTTATGTATCATTTGCTTGTTCATTTGCATTTGGTGAACTTAAACTTATGGAAGGTTCTGCTAAGATTCTATCACTTATTGCTAGAGATGAAAGTCAGCATTTAGGTGTATCACAAAAAATTATAAACAGCTATAGAAATTTTGAGAATGATAAAGTGATGAACAAAGTTATTAAAGATACTGAAAAAGAAGTCTATGCTCTTTATGATGAAGCACTTAACGAAGAAAAGCGTTGGGCGACTTATTTGTTTAGTCAAGGTTCTATGATCGGTTTATCAGAAAAACTATTACATCAATATGTAGAGTTTATCTGTAATCGAAGAATGAGAGCCATCGGACTTGAATCAAAGTATGAAACTAAAACTAATCCTTTACCTTGGACTGAACATTGGTTAAATAGTAAAGGTTTACAAAATGCACCACAAGAAACAGAAATAGAAAGTTATGTTATTGGTGGCATTAAACAAGATGTTAAGAAAGATCAATTTAAAAAGTTTAAACTCTAATGAACAGCACAAAACACAAATGTCCTCATTGTGAGGAAGAATATAGCATTAAGTGGGAGAATGAAGATTTAGAACCTACTACTTGTCCTTTTTGTGGGGGTGAGGCTTCGATTGATGAAGATGACGCAGAATTTTTAGATAATGAAGAAGAACAAGACGATTGGAATTGATTATAGTTTAACTAGTCCTGCTATATGTGTTTGTAGAGGATCGTTTAAATTTGATAATTGTAAGATATATTATTTAACAAACGTAAAAAAATATGAAGGTGATTATTGTAATGGTAAAATAAATGGCAGACTACATCTACCCTATACCTCCGAGCAACAACGACACGATCAGATTTCCGAGTGGGCGCTTTCTGTTATTGGTACTACTATTGGTAATATTTTTATAGAAGGTTACTCATTTGGTAGTAAAGGGTTAGTGTTCAATCTTGCAGAGAATATGGGAACATTAAAACATAAACTATATAAATTAAATAAGAGGTTTGATAGCATTGTGCCTGGTCAAGTAAAGAAGCATGCTACAGGTAAAGGCAATGCAGATAAATTAAAAATGTATGAACAATTTGTACAAGATACAAAGATAGATTTAATGAAAGAGTTTGATCAATCTAAACTTAATAATCCAGTGACAGATGTTGTTGACGCTTATTATGTAGCAAAGGCTGGTTATGCAAGACTTTAAAATATTAATATTAGCATATCTTATAGGTCATAGTCCTATTGAAACTCAAACAACTTTTCAATTAGAAGGTTGGTATAGAAGTATGGACGAGTGCAGAGCAGAATTAGAACTAAAACTACCAGATGGCAGATACGAAGTAATAAATGACTTTGTTGTACAAGGGGAGTTTCAATGGGATTGGTTAGTTGCAGGTTGCAAATCAGATACTACAAAAGAAGAATACAGAATATATCCTGATTATCCAAAAGGTAAACCTGACGAACTTGAAGGTATTGAATTAGATTTAAATGAAATTAGAATATGAAGATATTAATTGCAAATGAATATCCTGATTTACTAAAAAAATATAAAGTAGAACAATTTGCCTTAGATGATTTAATATGTATTCCACCAGATGAATGGTTAGAGAAAAGAATGAAAGAGTTTGGTTATGAAGATAGTTTTAAAAAACATGGT
This sequence comes from Candidatus Pelagibacter sp. TMED197, assembly GCA_002169755.1. Next base: position 11,126 of record NHIU01000014.1, read on the forward strand.
ATGAAATATCCTATATCAGTATCAACAGGTGAACATGATTGGGTGTTAGAGAGATTTAAAAGAAAAAACTTACCTCATGTAGTAGATGGTAAAGTTAAACCAGGTCTATATGTACACTCTGGTAATAAAAGAGTATATTGGGCAAGACAAAATGGTTACACACATATAGAAGGTTATATGATAAATGAAAGAGAAGACAAGGCAATGACAAGAGCTCATACTCATATTTCACATGATAGGATACCTAAATGAAACTTACTATAATAGGAACTCAAAGTGTGTGTCAAAGTGTACATTATGCTCTTACAAGTCAAAAAAATAAAAAAATAGAATTTCATCAAATACCTATAAAACACGAAGAAGATTATTTTGATAATACAATGATGACTTATAATGATCTTTGGAATATACAAATTTCAGACGCTATCTGTTTGTTTGGTACTTGGGGTAGTGATGACAAAAACAGACAATGGCATCCTATAACTAATAAAAGAAGACAAGCTTATATAAATCAAATAAACAAATTTTTTGTAGATATTGCTAAGTCATATGACACAAAAGTTATAGTATTCGAAACAGCAACAATGAGTAGGTGCAGACAAGCAATATCAGGTAACAAACATTGGAAAGATGAGAACCCAAAGTATTATCGTATGGGTCTTAATCACTGGACATATGGACCTGCTAAATTTTGTAGACCTAGAAGTATGAACAGATTAGAAAAATTTATATTAGATAATGCTAAATACGAACCTCAATTAACTGAACAATTTTATCATCATAAATGGAAAAATAATAAAAATGGTAAGATAGTAATTATGACAGGATTAGAAAATGATCCTACTAGTACAATGCCAGGTCCTGAATTTGTTGAGAAGAGTGTTGCAGAAATAAGAAAACACACTGATAAAGAAATTCTAATTAAACCTCACCCTATGAGTGACTATGAATCTAAACATCACACTATGCTTAATAAACATATGTCTCTAAAAGATTTAGCACCACTTTTATATTGTGCAGTATTAGATAACAGCACATCTATATTTGAATTGACAATGTTGGGTATACCTTGCTTTACTACAAGTGCAAACTTTGGTTATAAGTTAGGTAATACAGACCTATCTAAAATTAATGATATATATTATAGCGATGAAGATACTATGCAAAAATGGTGGAATGAAATGTGCCATACAGAATTTAGAGAAAATGAATTTAAAGATTCAATGATATTCGATTACATACAGGAGTTAGTAGAATGAACGAACCATTACCACACCACTTAGGTGGACATAAAAATAGAACACACACAGATGAAGGTGTAATAAGATTTGCTAGAGATGAACTAGGTGTCAAGTCTATGTTAGATATAGGTTGTGGCCCAGGTGGTCAAGTCTATAAGGCAATTGAAATGGGTATTGACGCAAGAGGTATAGATGGTGATCATACACTTGTTAGAGATAAACCAGAACTATTTGAATTACACGATTTTACAAAAGGTAAGTTTGAAAATTACAAAACTAAATTTGATATGATTTGGTGTTGTGAGTTTGTTGAGCACGTAGAAAAACAATATGAAGATAACTGGATGTCACTAATGCAAAGTGCAAAATATGTTTTTGTAACCTATTCAGAACCAGGTAAACCAGGACATCATCATGTTAATTGTGAAGATAAACATTACTGGTTAGAATTATTTAAGAAGTATGGTTTTACATATAGAGATGATTATACTTTCTCATCAAAAGCAAGATCAACTATGGAAAGAGAGTTTTGGCGAAGCAGAGGACTAGTATTTGAAAATGTTAAATCTGACCAATCATAAGTTAAACGAATACGAAGGATATAATCCACATCTTCATATAAAAGAGTTTATCAACAATGAAGATTACGAGACTCTATTAGAGCAATATCCAGACGATAGTTTATTTAAAGACGAGATACCTGATAGTAGAAAACATGGTCAAAGACCTCATTGTAGAAGATTGATGGTTGTTAAAACAGGTAAAGAAAGTCCTTACTTTGATCCATATATTAAAAGTATAAATGATTTACCTTTTGTTTGGCAGACATTATTAGCAGAATTAAAAGGTAAAGAGTATAAAGAATTTATGTGTGATCTATTGAAGATAAAAGATTTTAGAATTAGATTTGATTTTCATAGAACACAAAGTGGGTTAGATGTATCACCTCACGTAGATAGTATTGGTAAATATGCGTCTCATCTTTTATACTTTATGCCAAAAGGTTGGAAAGAAGAGTATGGTGGTTCTACTATTTTTTATAAAGGTAGAAAAGTAAAAAATATGAATCCTGAACCTAAAGACTTTGAAGAAAATAAATCATACCCTACCTCAGGCAATACATCATTAATATTTAAAAACGTATCAGAGGGTTGGCATGGTATAACCGAAGTTAAAACAGATAACATAGATAGACAAATATGTAATGTTCTAATATTAAAGAAAGATTTGTAATGGCGCAAATGAATGATATAGAACAATTGTCTTACGAAGAAAGTAAAAGACAAACTAAAGAGAGAAAAGACAAAGGTAAAAATATGATTAGACCATTTACTTTTGATGAAGAAAAAATATTAAGAGATGGTTTATATAATAATAATATAGAGGAAAAAAATGAAAAGACACCATCTGAATTATTACAAGAAGAATTGGAACCAATAGATGGCTAACACATTAAATAGAATACTAAACAAAGTTAGTAAGTTAGGTCCTGATTATCATTGTATGCACCAAGAGATACATCCAACAGGTGCTGGCACTAGAAGATATATTTTATATAAGATTATAGAACCTATTAATAACCCAAAAACAGACTTTGGTAAACAAGAGTTTTTAAATAGACCCTTACCTGCTTTAGAGTTTGAGAATTTTATAGATAAATTATTAAATGACTAATGATGAAGCTAAGGCTCTCTTTAAAAAAAATATTCAATCAGTTGAGATAGGTACTCACAACTATTGTAATAGGACTTGTACATTTTGTCCTTTATCAGTAGAGGGTGTGAATAGAAGAAACTTTAAAAATACCATCTTTATGAAAGATGAAATGTACGAAAATATTATGAAACAATTAAGTGAAATTAACTTTGCAGGTCGTTTAGATTTCAGTAGATACCACGAACCCACATCTCATAAAAAATATATTTTAGAAAAGATTAAAATTGCTAAAAGATATTTACCATCTGTAAAGATAAGTCTTAACACTAATTCAGATTACATAAACAAAGAATATCATCAACAACTTGTTGAAGCAGGTGTAGATAGTTTTGCTTTTCAAGCATATATGAAAAATGGTGCTAACAAGTTTGATGAAGACGAGGTGTTTAAAAGAATTAATTATATAACTGATAGATTAAGCGCACCTAGAATAGATAAAGAACAACACAGAAACAAAGAGTGGATTATCTACAAACTACCTGAAAGATTTAAAGGTAAAATACACGCAAGAAACTATTGGGTAAATGGTGTGAACAGAGCAGGTACGGTATTAGATACTAACTATACAAGAACTAAACCATGTACAAGTATGAACAAAGGTGTTTACATAGACTACAATGGTAGTATGACAGCGTGTTGTGATATGTTGACACCAGAACTACATAGTAAATGGGAAGTAGGCAATTTAGAAAAACAACCAAATATATTTTTAAACTATACAAGTAAATTCTATACAAAATTTAGAGAAAGAATTACAAAGGCAGAATGGTATCCTAATTCACCTTGTATAAAATGTAAACGAGATGTGAGAGGAAGTCAGGCAAGATAATGTGTGCAATACATGGTATATTAGATAAGAGAGGACACTTTATTGATAAAATGATAGAGGCTGCTCATCATAGAGGACCTGATGGTAATGGTAAGTTTGTTAGTGATGATATTACATTAGGCCACAACTTATTATCTATTGTAGATAAAGAAACAAACTCAAAACAACCTTGGATATTTGAAGACACAATATTAGTTTATAATGGAGAGATATACAATTACAAAGAATTAAGAGATAACTTAAATTATAACTTTAAAACAGATACCGATACTGAAGTTTTATCAATAGGTTTAAAACTTGAAGGTAAAGACTTTATAAAAAAACTAGATGGTATGTTTGCCTTTGCATGGTACAATAAAAATTCAAAAGAACTTGTAATGGCTAGAGATAGTAATGGTACTAAACCTTTATACTATGGTTTGTTAAGCAACAGACTATGTTTTTCTAGTGAGGTAAAAAGTTTATTAGCAATAGGATTTGAAAGAAAGATTTGTAAAGAAGCACTTAAACATTATTATAAACAAGGATACAACTCAGGTTATTTAACTTTATTTGAAGGTATAAAAAAGTTTGTACCAGGTCAAGTATTAAGTTATGATGTTCATACAGGTAGAAGATTTACATATAATTTAAATGATAAAAAGATAGAACTTAATACAACATTTAAAAATGTAGAAGAAGAAATCGCAGAAAGAATAAACAAGGCAGTTAAAATGACACTTATGGGTCGTAGAAAGATTGGTTTGTTTTTAAGTGGTGGTATGGATTCTACATCTATATTATATGAAATGAAAAGACTAGGTGTTAATCCTAACACATACACCTCAAACTTTGAAACAACTTTACCAGGTAGTGCATTGAACGAAGACTCTGAGGTTGCAAAAAAGTATTGTGACGAATTACAGATAGAAAACAATAGACTTCATCAAAATGAAAAAGACTTTGTTGACGCAATGGATAAAACATTTTATGCTTTAGAAGAACCAAGACAAGGTAAAAGTTTTCCTACTTATTACAATACAAATAAATTTATGTCAGATAATGGTGTCATAGTCACATTAAGTGGTGATGGTGGTGATGAGATATTCACAGGATACAAACATCATGTTAAAGGTGATTGGCGAAACAAATTAAATTCTTTAGGCATGAGTCATAGAGGTTTAAATAATCCTGAATTACAAATTACACTAGATCAACAAATGGATTATTTACATGAGTGGTTACCTACAGCACCTATTCAAGGTGACGCTATCAATGATATGATGTATATAGAATGTATGAATACATTAGCTGAAGATTTTTTAATTAGAAACGATAAGTTAGGTATGAACTTTAGTATGGAGGCTAGATTCCCTCTTATGTGTAATGTAATAAGAGATTATATAAGAACTATACCATCATCATATAAAGCAGTACTTAAACACAAAGCAAATAACAAAAAGACATTTAAAGCAAAAACATTATTTAAGAAAGCATATGAACGAAGATTACCTGAGTATATTGTTAGAAAGAAAAAAACAGGTTGGCGTTTCCCAACAGACGAAATACTAATAGGTAACGCTTCTACACCTGGCAGAGATGATAGTATATTAAGACAATATATTTTTGAAACATTAAAAGATAAAGAAGTAAGAGATATATTTGAATTAGATGACGACACTATTTGGAACTTTATGGATAATAAAAACTTTACACCTAATCAAGGTTCTAAATTTGCGCCAGCGATGTTAAGACAAAAAGAACTATTTACAATACTCAATTTCGCAGTATGGAAAAAAGTATTTAAAATGAGCATATAAATATATGAAAGGAAGATTATGAAATATCCATTGGCTTGTGATACTTGGGATCAAAGAGAAATAAAAGCAATACATGAGGTCATAGAGGGTGGTAGATATACCATGGGACCTAAAGTTAAGCAATTTGAAAAAGAGTTTTGCGATTACTTTAAATGTGAGGACGCAGTAATGGTCAATAGTGGATCAACAGCGAACTTACTCATGTTAGCAATATTAAGAGAGAAATACAAACTAGGGGGTAATATCATTGTTCCCGCAGTTTCATGGTCTACTACTTACTTCCCAGCATATCAATATGGGTTTCATCTTAATTTCGTAGATATAGACAAAGATACTCTAAACATAGATACCACTAAAATAGAGGCGGCTATAGACGCAGAAACGTGTGCTATATTCGCAGTTAATCTTTTAGGTAACTCATGTGATTATAAGAAGATTAAAGAGATTGCAGATAAACATGGTCTAGTATTGATAGAGGACAATTGTGAAAGTCTAGGTGCAATCAATAACGATTTGGATAAGTACACAGGTACAATAGGTAAAATGGGCAGTTTTAGTTTCTTCTTTAGTCATCATTTACAAACTATGGAAGGTGGCATGATTGCTTGTCAAAGTAAAGAAGACGCAGATTATATAAGATCATTAAGGGCGCATGGTTGGTGTAGAGACTTACCCGACAATAATAACATCTACACAAAAACAGGTGACCCATTTAAAGATAGTTTTACATTTGTCACGCCAGGTTATAGTGTCAGACCTTTAGAGATGAGTGGTGCAATAGGAAGTGTACAACTAAAGAAATGGCCTGAGATGAGAAGACAAAGAGTATTAAATGCAGAATACTTTACAGAAAAATTTAAAGATTTGTTTGGTATTAGAATACAAACAGAAATAGGTTCATCAAGTTGGTTTGGTTTTTCAATCATATTAGAAAATCATTTAAAAGGCAAACGAGATGAACTAGTTAAAAAATTAAGAGATAGTGGTGTTGAGTGTAGACCTATTGTTGCAGGTAACTTTATGAAAAATCCTGTTATAGATTACATAACATACCTAGACCATAACAATTATGATAGTGCAAATTATATACACGATCATGGTTTGTTTATTGGTAATGATGTAAGAGACTTAAAAGAAAACATAGATATGGTCTATGATATAATAAAAGGATTAGTATGAAGAAGGCTTTAATAACAGGTATCACAGGACAAGATGGTGCTTATCTAGCAAAAAATTTATTAGAAAAAGGATACAAAGTATATGGTGGTGAAAGAAGAACTACTACTAATAAGTATTGGCGATTAGATGAATTAGGTATTACAAAAGATGTAGAGTTTGTAGAACTAGATGTAATAGATCAAGCAAACATTAGAAGAGCAATAGAAAAATCAGAACCTGAAGTAGTATATAATCTAGCAGCACAATCATTTGTTGCCTTATCATTTGAGCAACCTGAACTTGCTACACTTATAGATGGTATGGGTGTGTTAAGAATATTAGAAAGTATAAGACAAGTAAATCACAGAATTAAATTTTATCAGGCATCCACAAGTGAGATGTTTGGTAAAGTAGCACAGATACCTCAAAACGAAAAGACACCTTTTCATCCTAGATCACCATATGGTTGTGCAAAACTATTTGGTCATGCTATAACCGTAAATTACAGAGAGGCATACGGTATCTTTGGTTGTTCAGGTATATTATTTAACCATGAAAGTCCTTTAAGAGGCACGGATTTTATAACAAGAAAAGTCACAAAAGGTCTTGCAAAATGGAAAAAAACAGGTGAACATACATTAGTAGGTAATTTAGACGCAGTAAGAGATTGGGGTCACGCTGAAGACTTTGTTGAAGGTATGGTCACTATGATGAATATGAAAAGACCAGACGACTATGTTCTTGCAACAGGTCAAACACATACCGTTAGACAATGGATTGATAAGTGTTTAGAATATGCAGGAATTAAACCATCCTGGGTTGGTAATTCTGTATCTGATTATGCTACAGGTAGATTAATATTTAAATCAGATACTAGTAATTATAGACCTGCTGAAGTAGATATATTAAAAGGGGATGCTAAAAAAGCAAGAACCGTACTTAACTGGAAACCTAAACATACATTTGATAGTCTAGTTAAAGATATGGTTGACGCTGATATGAGAAGATATGGATAAAATATTTGTAAGTACATTTAACATGAGTTTATATAAGTCTTATGCTCATAGGTTAATCTCAACATATACTGCTACACATCAAACAACTCCTATGATTGTTTATGTAGAGGATGATGTAAAGAAATATCCTAAACATCATTTAATAGAATTTAGAAATCTGTTTGAGAAAGAACCTTTAGTAAAACAATTTGTTGAAAGAAATAATCAAAGACCATTTGACGCTTACTACAAAGACGCTTGTAGATTCTCATACAAAGTATTTGCTCAAAAGGCAGCTAGTATAGACGAAAAAGGTAAAAGATTATTTTATGTTGACGCAGATTGCGTATTTCAAAAGAGAATGCCAGATCAATGGTTTGACGCAGTATTAGGAGATAAGTTTGTTGCATTTTACGACAGACCTAATCAATATACAGAGACAGGTTTTATAGCATTTGATACAAGAAAAGAATGTACACAACAATTTTTTGACAAGTATGTTGAATGGTATATCAAAGATACGGTCTATGATTTACCTGCCTATACAGATTGTCATACATTTGACGCTACTAGAACATATATGGGAACATTTAAAAACGATTATTCTGAACAAAAATTAGGCGATGGTAAGAATGCTCATATTATGGCAAGACACGCTTTAATGAATGAATATATAGACCATAGAAAAGGTAATAGAAAAGAACAAAATAATAGTCCAGAATGGATTTCACAAAGGATGTAATATGGGAATAAAAGCAGGAAAGATATGGGGCAAAACTGAACTGATACACGCAAACGGTGTATTAGAATTTCATAGAATAGAATACAAAAAAAATGTTGCGTGTTCTAAACATAAACATGACTATAAATGGAATGGGTTTTTTATTGAGTCAGGTGAGATGATGGTTAGAGTATGGCAACAAGGAAGTCAACAAGGTCTGATAGACGAAACAATATTAAAAGCAGGTGATTTCACTAGAGTTAAACCAGGTTTATACCATGAGTTTATAGGTTTAGAAGATGGTGTAGCATTTGAATTATATTGGGCAGAGTTTAGCCATGATGATATAACAAGAGAGTCTCAAGGTCATGCTGTAAACGAAGATGTATCGGCAATAGACAAAACATATGAGAATGAATAATGATTAAAGTTTTTATAGGATACGATACAAAAGAAAAGGCAGCGTTTACTACCTTATCACATAGCATAATACAGAATAGTACAAAACCTGTATCTATTACACCCATTGCATTAAGTAATTTAAAAGATGACTTTGTAAGAGAAAGAAATAAATTATCTTCAACAGAGTTTTCATTTAGTAGATTTCTAACACCATACTTAATGAACTATCAAGGTTGGGCATTGTTTATGGATTGTGATATGTTGATGGAGGCAGACATTGCTGAACTATGGCGATTAAGAGATGACAAATACGCAGTGCAAGTTTGTAAACATGATTACACACCAAAAAGTAGTGTTAAGTTTTTAAATCAAGTGCAGACGGTTTATCCTAAAAAGAACTGGTCTAGTTTTATGTTGATGAATTGTAAGAAGTGTACAGCACTAACACCTGACTATGTAAATAGAGCAAGTGGTTTAGAATTACATCAATTTAAATGGTTAGAAGGTGATCACTTAATAGGAGATTTACCTTTAGAGTGGAACTGGTTAGCAGGTGAATATGAACACAAAGATGATATTAAGAATGTTCATTTTACAGAGGGTGGTCCTTGGTTTAAAGAATATAAAGAGTGTGATTATTCGCAGAATTGGTTTAAATATTATAATGATACAAGGGTTTGAAACTAGAGAAATAACAGATATACCTATTAGAGCATTTGTCAAAAGTGCAGATGGCACTATTCATAAAAAAGTAAAGACGGTAGATCAATACGAAAATACAGAGTGGCCTTCATTTAAAGATTTTAGTTTACCTATTGCAGTATTTGGTGTATTAAGAGGTACTGGTGATCTTATAAAACATTGTATGGCAAAACCACAAGTATTTTTTTATTTTGACCATGCTTATAGATTTGGTAAAAGACATGGGTCTGGATTACTAAATGAAAAGATTTACAGAATAACTAGAAACGATTTCTCATTAACTTACATTGATAAATTAGAAAAAGACGATTACGATAGAATAGAAAAGTACAAGAAACATATAGATATAAAACCTTGGAAAAAAGAAGGTAAATATATTTTAGTATTACCACCATCAGAACACGCAAAGAAATTTTATGGTTGTCCTGATTGGGAAGAAGATACAATAATGCAGATTAAAAGTGTAACTAAAAGAGAGATTGTGGTAAGACAAAAGAACTCAACAGACTCATTAGAAAAACAATTAGAAGAGGCATTTGCCTGTGTATCATTTAACACAACAGCTTGTATAGACGCATTATTAAATGGTGTGCCTAGTTTCGTAGATGGTATTTCATGTGGGTTACCTGTTTCAAAAACAAATTTATTAGAGATAGAACAACCACATTATGCAGAGGATAGACAAAAGTGGATAGATAGTTTACTTGCTAATCAATTTACAATGTCAGAGATAGAAAATGGAGTTGCATATAAAAAAGTAAGTGCATGGAGATTTGCGTGATCTGGCTTTGTTTAGGAATTGTAATAGTGTTAATTTTAAGAAGTGAAGCACCACAACATAAAAGTGAAGAAGACAAGTTTAAAGACCCTTGGAACTGGACAGGATTTGGCGGATGATTATAACTCACAAAATGAAATGGGATAAATGTTTATCGCATGAGATATGGCCACATATAGAAAAGGGTTGGCAAGATGAAGATAAAGAGATACATTTTTTTTGGGGATTAGGTGGTGCAAATAGAGAACTAATTAAAGATTGTATAGTGAATAAAAAAGAATGGTGGTATGTTGATGTAGGTTATTTTACTCAACAGATAACAAGATACCCAGCACCTAAAATACATGATTACGATAAGACATATTTTAGAATAGTCAAAGGTGATATTCATAGTAATAAAGGTAAAGTAGGACCTGGTAGAAGAATAGTTGATTTAGAAAGTAAAGGTATTGATGTCACATTTAAAGGTTGGAATATGGGCGAAACAAAACATATACTTTTATGTCCATCTTCAGATACGGTGACAAGAGAATGTAATGGTATGTCGCAAGAAGAATATATACAACAAGTCACAAAAGATTTAAAACAACATACTAATAGAGAGATTAGAGTAAGAAATAAACCACGACCAGGTAATGAGTGGTGGGAAACAGATATAAAAGATGATTTAAAAGATTGTCATTGTTTGGTTACAAATATGAGTTTGGCAGCCATAGACGCAGTAATGAATAAAGTGCCTGCTATATGTGAAGGTCAAAATGTTGCATGGCCAATAACTTCAAGGCACCCTAAATATGTAGAAAAACCTTTTAGACCAGGCCGAAAGACAATGAATGAGTGGATTAAATTCGTAGTAGAGAATCAATTTACAATAGAAGAAATGTCTAATGGCGTGGCATACGAAACTTTAAAACATCAATATGGGCCAGAATAATTTTATATGTGTACTTTGGGGTGCAAAATATTCAGAGAAGTATGTAGAAACTCTTTACAATATGGTAAAGAGAAATACAACTTTACCTTTTAACTTCTATTGTTTATCAGACCGAGATCATAACGCATTTTCAGAAAACATTAAACCAATAAGAATACCAGACCCACAATTACAACACTGGTGGAATAAAATGCACCTGTATAATCCTGAATTAGGTTTAGAGGGTAATTGTTTATATATTGATTTAGATGTAGTTATTGTAGGCAACCTAGATGAGTTTTTTACATATGGTAAAGATGAAGATTTTTGCGTGATTAGAGACTTTGGTCAACCTACTACAACAATAAATTCTAGTGTGTTAAGATTTAATCAGAAACATCATAATCATATATGGAAAACATATATTGAAAGAAAAGATACATTTGATAAATTACATGGTGATCAAAATGTAATTACAGATTTGATGTGGGAACATAAACAGAAAGTTTACTTTCCTGATGAGTGGACATATTCATACAAATGGCCTGAAAGAGGCAAACCTAAAAAGTACGACAAATATAAACCTGATCAACATCCATTAAAGACAGATAGTAAGATATGTGTATTTCATGGTCACCCTAATCCAGACTATGCCATGAAGTATCAGAGTGGTGAATGGATTAAAGATTTATGGCGATAGTAGAAAACTTTGATCCTGGTAAATACTTACAAGCAAAGAAACGATATTGTCCTAGATACTTCTATGGTCACAGAGGTTTTAACATACCTGTACAAGTAGTTGATATAACTAAACTTACATATATTCCTAGAGAGATAGGTAAGACCTATATTAAACATCATTTAATCAATCCATTAGTAGTGTGTAAAATAACACCTGAAAGATGGCAAGGCGAAAAGATAGGTAATATACCTTATAGAAATCCTAGTACAATTATCAAAATTAACGAAGATGGTTTTATATATGTGGCAAGTAGAGGTTGCAAAAGGATTATGAGCATGCTAGAGAATGGTTATAGGTTTGTTGATGCCTATGTGTTAGATGATATGCAGACCTGCTTTGAACTAGGCACACAATTAGTTAATGAATACAACGAATCTTTATAGATGTTCACGCTTTGTTCTTCTATGTGCGTCAAAATGCGCCCTCTAAAATATTAAAAACCTAGTAAAATCAACAGGAATAGTGCTTGTTTAATATCCTAATATAGTGTATATTATACGTATATGACACAAAAACTTACAAAAAATAATACTTTTAATTTAGTGTACAAAAGAGAATACCAAGATAGTGAAGATTATGATTTCTTTCCTATCTATTATACAATATTCAGAAATGTACCTATTAAACATTTAAAGACTTTAAATACTAAATCAAATTTTAAAAAAGTAAAAACTTTCTGTGATAAAAATTTTATTGAAACTGCTACGAATGCTACAAATCATAGTGAGGTAGAAATACTTACTGGTGATGAATATTACAGAACCTATGAAGATGAGTTTGGTGGTGATATTACTGAATATGATAAATCATTTTTTAATGATTATGGTCAGTTATGGAATACTAGACAATTCTTTAAATACGATTTTGCGCCTGACTTAACAAAAAGTTTAGACGCTAGAACTTACAAAAATGAACTAAAAAGAGAAGGAGGAAATACATATGGCAAAAGTAGAAACTAATGTATATACATTTAAAGATGATGTAGGTAAAAACCTATACAGATCAAAAAAATACTATACACTTGTTGTTGAACAAGATGTATTGGCAAAAGATAAAGACGAGGCAGATCAAAAGTTTTTAGACTTTGGTGGACTAGATCATAGTAAAATCAGAGACGACTTAACACAAACAAGTGATGGTGTTGAAACTTATGTTGTTGACGCTAACTATACTGATACTGATAATACAAAATATATTGGTAAAGTAAAATATGATACTGACTCATACAATCAAACTTTAGAAGAGGCGATTGAAAATGAAGATATCCATATTGACAATTATGCTGATGAAGACGAACCTCATCAATTAACTAAAATTAAATTAGTTGATCATGGTACTAAAGAAGAATCAGATATTGATGTTGCTATTAATTTAGAAAATGAAAGTAAACTAGGAAAATAATGAACGGATACTTTGCTATACAATTAGATAAACAGAGTTGTAATGCAGTTAAGAAAAGTGCTACAATGCCTGTTATAGTTTCAGATCATATAACACTTGCATATAAACCTGTTAAAGAAGTTTATGACAAATACTCTAAACTTATAGGTAAAAAAGTAGGTGCTATGATTAAAGGTTATAGATCAAATGCTAATATTGAAGCATTTTGGGTTGGCGATATGTTCTTATTAGAAGATGACAAAAAGATTAAGAGAAACGACAATGGTGCTGCTCACATAACACTTTCACATAAGAAAGGTTATAAACAAGGTGACGCAAATTCTATGTTTACAAAACCAGATTTAAAGATTAAAAGATATGGTTACGTAGAGGGAAAGGTGAAGTACTTTAAATATGGGTGATACATTACAATTGATTCTATTACTTTTTATAATGTTAGGGTTAGCATATTGTATTTCCCTAACAATTAGTGCTGAAATAACGCTTGACAAAATTAGTAAAGAGTGCGATAATATAAAGAAACATTTAAATGAAATCATTAAAAAGATCACAAAAAGAGATATATAAAAGTATAAACAGACCGTCTTTCAAAAAGACACTTATGGGTTTTTCATTACCCGATTTAACACTAGACATTAATGGTCTTAAAAGAAATTCTATACCTACGAGTGATAGGATCCCAGGCGCTTGTGTAAAGAGAACTTTACCTAAAGCAAAAATGCCTGCTGGTAAAACAATCGGTATCGCTTACAACAAAGGTAATTATCAAGTTGTTGACGCTGCTGATTTTAAAACAATGGGAAGGAAAGTATGATAAGAGCATACATGATAATAATCACTATGGTGATTTGTTTCTTAACACTAGGCGGAAGTTTAATGGCAGATGAGAAGAATACAAAGACTTTAAGTGAGATAGGTAATGATGTAAAACAAATACCTACAAAAGTATCTACTCATTTACAAAACGAGTGGATTAAGACTAAAGAGTATCAAAAAGAAGGTTGGGCTGAAAGTAAGGCACAATTTATTAGAACAAAAGAAAAGTTAGTTTCATTGTTCAAAGGTAACAAATAATGAACGGCGACTTTGTATATACTAGTGCCAATGATGGCACTAGTTTAATTAGACCTGTCACTGCTAGAGCAGAGACTTGGTTTAAGAAAAACAATATAATCTCAAAGGTAATTGACAATACTGAAGATTATTATGTGATAAAATCTGTTGACGGACCTGATTTATGTCAAAAAATAAGAGAATCAGGCATGGATTTTACAAGTTAAATGCCAGAAGTGTTGATTTTATTGACTATTTTGGGGGTTGACAACAATGTTAAAAACTGATATACTAATAACAAATATGACAAAACTATGGGAGGTCTTATATTATGATAACTAAACAAAGTATATTTAAAGAGTTTGATATTGCAAAACAAAAAGATATTGCAAAATCAAAGAATCCAGAACCGAGAGAAGAAGTATTTACAAATAGACTCGCTGTTCTAAAATCACATAGAGACGCTAAGAAGTCTAATAGAAACCAATATTCTAATTTAGATATTGATTTTGATAAATTAATTCTTGCGTATTCTAGTCCAAGTCCACTAGATCACTTTTACAAAGTTGTCTTTGGGATGACATATGATGAGTATGTTGCTAAAAAACACGCAGAAGATCAGAAAGAGAAAGACCTTGATAAAAAATCTACTATTAATTAGTTGTTGTTTGTTGTTAGTTAATTGTGCTGCTAGGGATGCTCTTGTATCATCTAGTGGCGCAACCACTGGCGCTGTCACTGCTGGGGCGACTTGTTCAACGGTTGTTAATGACCCTTATGCGATTGCGGCTTGTGCTATGGCAGGTGCTGCTCACGGTGCAGATCAAATCTGGAATGATGACTTCAACAATCATAAGAAATATTTTGTAGATCACTTAATCGGTGCTCCTAACAAACCTAATATTACAAACTGGTATAATCCTAAAACTAAAAATTCAGGTATTATTAAAACAACAAGAACGTGGTATAAAGGTCCTTTCAAATGTAGAGATTATGAATCGACTATTGATATTGCACCATCGTGGCCAATGCAATGGGCAAGTAGTGGTCCTGTAAGAAGAACTAATTTTGGTGTTGCGTGTATGTTACCTGATGGTAGAATTGAGATACAAAAATAATGAAATATAAAGAAGATAAAATATTAGAAGAAATAAAAAACTATATCAAGTCAACATATGGTGAACATTATAGTACTACAAAGGATGGGTTTCAAGTACAAGATATGCTCAGACAATTAGGTATTGATAAAGATTTCTGTCAGGCAAATGCAATTAAGTATTTGTGCAGATACGGGAAAAAAGATGGCAAAAATAGAAAAGATTTATTAAAGGCAATACATTATGTTATTTTATTATTGTCAAGTGAAGACGCAGATAAGGAGAAACTAAACTAATGAAATATCCTATATTTGCAATATTACAATTGATGTTTTATACATTAATATTAATTACATTATCAAAGATTGCTTTTGCTGATGTTGATGGATTAAGAGACGACCTAAATGAAAAAGAATTAAAGAAAGCAAAAATTATAAAAGTAGATACAGGTTTA
The DNA here is from genome assembly GCA_002169755.1 of Candidatus Pelagibacter sp. TMED197. Next base: position 27,127 of record NHIU01000014.1, read on the forward strand.
GAAACATATACAGCAGAAAAAATTAGTTTAAGTGATAATAACACTTTGTATAGTAAAGAGAAAGATAGATTTTTAACACCTGACGGACAATGGTGTTTTGTGACTATCAATATTAAACAACAAGGTGATGAGATTGTTAAAAAAGAAGAATTACATTGTGCAGATACAAAATTTGGGATTACAAAGAGTCAAAAGATTGAAGAATTACAAAAAGAAATAGAACTAGAAAAGGCAAGAAAACCTGGTTATTGGGAATTATTTGCTGAGTTTTATTATAGAGATTCAAATGCACCGTTATATTGTAGAAAATATGCAAGACCACAATCATGGTTTAAGAGACCTGGCACGGTTTGTTTGAATCCAACTGGTAAATGGGAGGTGATGAAAAGATGATAAAATTGTCATTTACTATAATTGTTCTTTGGGTCTTACTGGCTCTCAACTGGGAACAATTTAATACAACGGTTGATAAGTATCAGCTTGTTGACAAGACTAGAGAGTTAGTGTATAATATGAAGGAGAAGGTAATAAATGATGAATAAGTATGTGAAAATATTGTTTGTAGGCGTGTTAAGTTTGCTTGTTGCAAATTGTACAGCAAATAAAACATACACTATCAAACAAGAAAAAGGTAAGGCTGTTGCAAAAGTTCCTGCCTGGTACATGAATGACTACAACAAGAAAAAAGAATGTGGCACTACTAAATTCGGTAAGAATAAAAATAAAGAGTGTATATTCGGTGTTGGTACTTCAGTGTCTCCAGACCTTGAACTTGCAATAGAAAAGGCATCCCTAATTGCTAAGGCAGAAATGGCCGATATGATTAAGGGTGAGATGAACAAGAAGGCGAAAATCTTTACAACTGAATTAGGTAAAACTAATACAAAAACGGTTGTATCAGATGTAGAAACGACTCTTGTTAACATAATTAAAAATACACCTGTTAGAGGATACGAAGTATTCAAAACAGAGGTAACTATGACGAAGAATGGTTACTATCGTGCTTGGGTTGGTTTAAGATTGCCACTAGGTGACGCTAACAAGATGTATGATTATGCAATCGAAACGGTTGTTGACGCTTACGAGTTGAAGAAACTTGCTGAGAAGAAATATAACGAAGTAGAAATGATTGCTAAAGAGGACAAAGTAAATGAGTAAAGTAGTTGTTTATTCAAAAAACAATTGTACTTTTTGTACCAAGGCCAAAAACTTATTAAAGAGTGTTGGCCTTGAATACACAGAGAAGAAGATGGAAGATTTTAAAGATGTTGGTGATATGTTTGAGAACATAGGCAAACCTGTAAGAAGTATGCCACAAATTAAAGTAGATGATAAATTAGTAGGCGGATATAATCAGTTAGTAGAATATCTTGCTGACAAAGGTCTAGTTAATTTTAAAGGTGAAAAGATATAATGATGACAGATAAGAAGGACGATAAAGATAATATAATTATCTTTCCTAAAGTAAAACAGGAACCTAAAAAACAGATTTCAGCTAAACATCAAAAAGAATTAAAAGATTTACAGGCAAGATTATTTGTAACCACATTGATGGAAAAAGTACAAGATGAATTGTTTATATTGTTTGGGCAGAACTCTATTCAAACAGATGACGCTCAGTTTCAAAAAGACTTTGCTTTTATAATGGAGAGTGTAAAGTCATGTCTATATAGAGATTTTAGTTTGAAACATAATTTACATAACATTGTAGACCGTGTTGCTCAAAGTGTAGCTGCAAATGGCAAGATACTAAAAGAGGGCGAAGAAGACAAATTAAGTTATGTACAAATGGATTATTCTGATATTTTATTTAGAAGTAAAATAAAGAAAAAAGATTTACCACCAGAGACTCTTAAAAAGTTAGAAGAGTTAATTAGTAAACATCAAAAAAAAGATGATGATGGTGACAAAATTACCTAAAGCACTTGGTAATACTTTGTGTAGTAAAGTGCCACTACACAATTTACAAATTGAGGCACGTTATATAAGGAGTAATAATGTTTAAATCATTATTCGGTGACTCGGCAAGAGTTATATCAAAATCAAAAAAAGTATCAAAAAGAGGCAGAAAAACTATGTCTAAAAGACAAAAAGTTTTAAACCTTTTAAACAAAGGTGAGTCAGTTTCTTGGAAAGCATTAAGAAGCAGATTCGACTTAACATCGCCTAGAGCGTTAGTTGATACATTAAGAGCAGAAGGTAACATGATCTATGTTAACAAATCTGCTAAAGGTACATCATACAGAATGGGTGTTCCAACAAAAGCGATAATCGCTGCTGGTATCAAAAAGTTATACGGAACTCCGTATGCTTACAGAAATGCGTAATTCAGATTACACATTTAAGGTGTGGGGTGAAAACCCCACATCTAATTCTTATATAAATAAGAATAAGGAGAATTAAATTATGCCTACAACAACGACAAGTGCATTGAACAACATGGCGATGACAGGTTCATCAGCACCTTTATTTTTTGAGATTTTTAGAGAACTAGATAAAGCAGAAACAGAAGCTGCTAAACTAGACATTTTAAGAAAAAATGACAGCACACCAATGAGACAAGTACTCAAAGGTGCGTTTGATCCTAAAATCGTATGGGAGTTACCTGAGGGTACACCACCTTACAAAGAAAATGAAGCACCTGCTGGTACTGAACACACTACCTTACATAGTGAAGCAAGAAGACTACACTATTTCATAAAAGGTGCTAATGTTCTCAATAAAGCAAAACGAGAAATTTTGTTTATTCAAATGCTAGAGGGTTTACAGGCCGAAGAAGCAAAACTATTATTGAATATTAGAAATAAAAATTTATCTAATGTTTATAGTGGTTTAACGGCAGAACTAGTTAAAAAAGCGTTTGGTTGGACCGAAAATTTCGTACAAAATAAATAATTGTATCTGATTCGATACAAATACAACTTTAGGGTGTAGAACAAAGGTAGAACATCTACTTGACACAATGTCGCACCCTAATTTCCCTATATAATTCAATATAAAAAACGGACTATTATTCCATTATTTGCTTGTTTACTATACCCATTTCTGATATATTATGAGTATGAAAACAATTAATACTTACATTATGAAAGGAAATAAATAGTTATGAGTAAAGTTAAACAATACTATACAGATATTGCAGAGACCAAAGTTGATAAGATTGTCAAAAGTTATACTGATAATTTAATCACTGAACAAACTGCTATCAAAGACATCATGGATGTTGAGAACGTAAACTTACTTAATATTGATGATGAAAATGTTGGCGAAGTTTTATACTATGCCAAAGAAGACCTAAAGGTAATGCAGTAATGAAAAAAGTTATTGTAATATTCTTTATATTTTATTTTTGGGTATATGCTCTTGCAAATGCTTTTTCAAAAGCAAATGCTGATGAATATACAAACGCAGTAGTAGGTCATGTTATAGTTGAGACAATCAATGGTAACATGAATCATAATGCGTTATTAGAGAGTGAGTTAAATAGACTTGCTCACAATTTTGCGATTGAGTCTATGGTTATATTACAGAAATATCTTCCGTCAATATTAGAAGGTATCGCTGCTGATATGAGACTTGAAGCAGACAAAAGGTATAAGTGCAAATTACTAGAAGGATCACCTAATGGATGTAATTAGTGCTATAGTCTATTATTTGAATATACTTTATACATATGTGCCAAAAGATTTAGTTATAATCATTTTGTCCATATTGACTTTGTTATTAATACAAACTATTAATGATAAGAGGAAAAAGAAGAATGAGGAAGAAAAATAAAACAATGTCAAGTGCTGCTAAACTTAAAAGAACTATAACTAGACAATGCTCTATTAAGAAAAAATATGCTACTACTTACAAAGATATTAAAAAGTATTTCAAAGAGTTTAACAGAGTTGTATTTAGAAATAAACTATCTGCCTTTGGTGATGTATTAATCAAAGACCTAACTAGAGAGAAGTGTATGGGTCAAGTGGTTACTATGGAGTGGAAAAGAAAAGGTACTAGATTTTACAAATTAGAAATGGAACCATCATATAAAAGTAAAAGAGACTTTTTGGATACACTGATCCATGAAATGGTACATTTATATCAAATGCAAAACTTAGGAGATAATGGTACTCACAATGACCTATTCTGGTCGTTTGAACCTAAAGTGCAAAAGATCGGTTTAAGATTATAAAAAATTTATTATATTATGTTTAATAGTGAGAAGAATTATATTGATGAGTGGTTAAAGAAACAAATTAAAAATGGTGTTTCTATAATCAATGATGTGTTAGAAGGCAAAAAAGATAAAGTCGTTTATTACACAGGTCATTTACACAAAGATATCCTAGACAATTTTCCAGGCAAGACTAGTAAGAAAATATTTAAAAGTTATAGAGTGCTTTTAGATAACAAGACTCTTGCATTTACACAAAAGAGATTTAGCGAACATGGTTATGAATATATGGTGAGGAGGGTGCATGAAGTTAAATAAAAAACACAAAGAACTAATTAAAGGTTTAATAAAAGGCAAAGGTTATTTTAAAACACCTAGAGTGCCAAAAGACACAAATGATAAAATGCTTGACGTTTTATTACCTTTGTACTTAAAAGGCATTTTAATATTTCAAAGAGAATACAATGTGCCTTTTATAGGTCCAGCAAATGAACATAAGGTAACACATAAACATTATGTACTTACCACACAAAGAGATACAAAGAATCTACGTAAAATGCTAAAACATGGAGAAGTGAATGATTAGAAAAGTCAAAGAAGATAAACCAACAAAACCAATACCAATGTGGAAGAAAGTTGCATATTCAGTACTAATATTAGTATTAGTTTTTGTAAGTGGTTCGTTTTATCCTAATCCTTATACATTACATAAAACAAAAAAATCAGTAGAAGCATATTATACTGATTGGGCAAATAAATTAGGTCTACAAGAACCTAGTATGGAATATGAAAATGATGTGCAGTTTGTAAAGGCATTAAGTAAATGTATTGATTACATAAACTTTACAACACCTAGAATGGAAAGAGTGCCTTACGAAATGATTATGGGTCAGGCAGCATTAGAGTCTGCTTGGGGTACAAGTAGATTTGCAATAGAGGGTAATAACTTATTTGGTATTAGAACATGGGGCGATCACCCTGGTATGTTGCCCAAAGGTTTTCCTAAAAACAATCCATGGCAAGTTAGAGTTTTTCCTAGTAAATGTGCTAGCGTAAAAGAGTATGTAAGAATATTAAACAATCATCCTGCTTATGAGGACTTTAGAAGTTTAAGAACTAAACAATTAGTTATGAATAATAACATGGACGCAATTGCTTTAATTAAAACATTAACAAAATTTTCAACTACACCTGATTATGCCGATAGGGTAATTAGAATAATTGAAAGAGTTAGAAAACTAGAGAATACGGTTGCAACTGATAAGGCAGTAAATGAACCTAAGAAAAAAGTGCCACCTAAAGAGAAGGTTTCTAACATTGTTTTACCAAAAGATAAACCAGAGGAGATTAAATGACATTAGGGTTTGCATTAGGAATGCTAATATATTCATCTAGTATCTGTATTATAGGTGCTGTTGCTATATTATACTTCTATAATAAAAGTAAAAAAGAAGAAGAAAGAAAAAAAGAAGAATTAAAGAATAGACCACACTCATACTATGGCGATGACACCGTTTGAAAAAGAAAAACGTAGGAGATTTTTAATGACATTATCAAAAGTCAAATTGAAAAAGAAATATAAAGTAGATATAACAGACTACCAAGATATAGCAGATTGTATAAGAAGTGATCAAGTTCCTGCTAGCGCAATTGCAGAATATTTTAATGATAAAGTATTCTATAAATGGTACAAAAAGAAATACCTATGAAGATAAGATATTACAAAGAGATTGATGGTTGGCGTTGGGTAGGTTTTCTATTAGCAATGATAGGTGCTTTTGTGTTGTCAAATGCAGATATTCACACACAATGGATAGGTTGGGCAATTGCAACAATATCTTGCAGTATATGGATTTACATGGGTATTAAAGATAAAGACACACCTAGAGCATTGATGGAAACAATGTATTTACTCTTAGCATTAAGAGCAATCTATAACTGGTTAACATAAATATTATAATGTTTTTAACACTACTAACATTTATATCAGCAATTGCTATCTCAATGATAGCAGCGGGATATTCTATACTAGGACTAGCAACTTTATTTGCTGGTGCAGCCGTACCTATTATTGCAATGGGTTCAGCATTAGAAGTAGGTAAGTTAGTAGCGGCATCTTGGCTCTATCATAACTGGCGCTCAGACATACCAAAGTCCTTAAAGGCATATCTATTTACAGCAATCATAGTTTTAATTTTTATAACATCAATGGGTATCTTTGGGTTTCTATCAAAGGCACACCTTGATCAAGTTAAACCTACAGCAGGTAATCAGGAACAGATATTACTTATAGACAAAAAGATTATTCAACAACAATCTATTATAGAGAGATCAGAGAGAACACTTGATCAATTAGATAAGGCACTTGATGTTTATATTGACAAGGAATATGTTAGTAGGGGATTAAAAGAGCGAAAGAAACAAAAAGAAGAACGAGACCTGTTGAATAAATCAATAGACGAAGCAATGGGAAAAATAGCGGAGTTGAACAATGCCAAATCGTCAATAACCATAGAACAATTAAAATTAGAAGCGGATGTGGGTCCATTAAAATATGTCGCTGAGTTGATTTATGGTGATGAGGCTAAAGATCATTTTGATTCCGCAGTAAGAATTATCATATTAATACTTATATTCGTATTTGACCCACTTGCAGTATTATTATTGATTGCTGCTAATATATCATTGAGACAATGGAAAATGAAGAGAAATTTAACTAAACAAAACTCTGAAAAAAAACAAGCAGATAGATTAAAAAGATTAGAAAAGAAAACTAAAAATCTCAAAAGAAAAGATAGAGACTTTAGAAAATTATTGTCAACAGACATTAACGAATTAAATCCTGACGAGATAAAATTAAAACTTAATCAAATATATGATTGGAATGATAAGAAGTGATAACAAATGATTATACAACCTGCCAAAGATAAACTATTACCACATTTAGTTGTAGATGATTTTTATGACAAATACTTATTAGAAGGTGTTTGGAAAGAATTAGATTTTTATTCTCATACACAAATGCAATCTGTACATGAGAACACAACAGCGATAATAGATGGTAAATTTGTAGGCGATAAGATGGCAATACCTATGATTGATGTTTACACTCAATCAGGTGCTACAAGGTCATTAATATTTAAAGCAACAGATTTATTTAAACATGAAGATATACATAATGGTTTAAAAGAAGCATTTAGTGAGTCGCCTTATGACCTATATAGATATTTTAGTATTACAAATTATAGCGATACATTAATATCCTACTATGAAGATAAACATTATTACAAACCACATATTGATTCGTGTCATTTTACAATTCTGATATGGTTGTATAAAACACCTAAGAACTTTATTGGTGGTAATTTAAATCTATATACTAAACAAAATAAAAGAGAACCATATTCTTCTATTGAAATAAAAAATAATAGAATGGTTATAATACCTAGTTTTTATTTACATGGTGTTGATGAACTTAAAGTCATAGATGATTCTCGTAAAGACAAATGGGGTAGATATGCTATTACACATTTTCTAGGATATGACGAAAAAAGACGACAAAATCAATGAAAAAGACGCTTGACAAGATAAAGGATTTGTTATACAATAATAGATATATGAGAACAACTGAAGATATAAAGGTTTATATTCCAATTGAAGTTAGACGCTTAGACGCATTAGCAAGTGCTTGTAAGAAAGCACAAAGTGATGACTTCAAGGCATTGTGGTATCATAAAATGATGGACCTTGCAAAAAAATATAAACTTGTAAAATACGTAACCGACAAATTAATACACTAATGAAAAATTTTATAGACCCTAAAAATCCACATACGGTAGGTAAAAGTATTGCAAATTTAGGCAATCATGTACTAGTAGTTTGTTTTATAATGGCTATAGTATTTGTAATATATGCGAGTTATAAATGAATATATTTTATTTAGATAAAGACCCAATAAAAGCAGCAGAGATGTCGTGTGATAAGCATGTAATCAAAATGATATTAGAATCTGCTCAAATGCTTTGTACTGCTAAAAGAGTATTAGACGGTACGCCATATGAAGATAAAACTAAAAATGGTCGTAAGATAAAAAGATGGCGATTAGATAATTCAAACGAAGAAGCAATCATATACAAAGCAGGTTGGTTAAGACACCCTAGTACACAATGGGTTATGAAGTCTGCTTATAATTACAGATGGTTATACAACCACATGATGGCACTAAATGAAGAGTATAAAAAAAGATACAACAAAAATGTTGACCATGTATCAGTATCAAAACTAAAAGAATTACTAAAAGAACCACCTAAGAATGCTAATATTAATGCAATAGGTACAGACGCTACACCAGCAATGCCTGATGAATGTATCGTACCAGGTGATAGTGTTGCTAGTTATCGTAAATATTACATAATGAAAAAGAATAGATTTGCAACATGGAAATCGCCTGCTGAGATACCTCAATGGTATGCAGATGGATTAGAGAAATTTAAAGAAGAAGAAAACATATAAATAAAGTTATGCACGAAACAATATCAAAATTTGTAAATGCAAATATTCATTGGCTAAATTTCGTACAGGCCTCTCATTGGCAAACTACAAGTTATGCTGAACATGAGGCACTTGGCGAACACTATACAAAATTTAATGAATTAAACGATAGGTTTGTAGAAACTTATCAAGGTGATAATGCCAGAATATCTTTTAATAGCGAAATGGTTCCCAATGTGGCGAACTATATTGATCCTGACACTGATGAATTTGCAAGACGGATCACAAAAACAAAAGATCGTATCGTAGAACTATCCAAAGAATTAGATTCAATTGATCTTTTGAGCATACTAGAGGATATGCTAGAAGCTATTAATCAATTAAAGTATCATTTAACTTTAAAATAAATGCCATCATACACATTTGAGAATAAAAAAACTGGTAAAGTTTGGACAGATATTATGACCATTGCTGAAATGGAAAAGTATCTAAAGAAAAACAAAAGTGTTAGACAAATTATTACAAGTGTTAATATTGTAGCAGGTGTTAGTGGTATGTCATATAGAAGTGATAAAGGGTGGAACGAAACATTAAGTAAGATTGCAGAAAAACACCCACAAAGTAAACTAGCAAATGATATGGGTACTAAAAGTACAAAACAAATTAAAACAGAACAAGTGATGGCAAAACATAGAAAGAAATGGGCAAGTAAAAGAAATGCAAAATCTAAATAATAAAGTACAGAGCGAGCAACTGAAACGCAACGGTCGTATACCAGAGTTTAATAGGTCAATCCGCTCATTGTATAATCAAAAGGGCAGGAATGTCCTTAATAAGATAGTCCTGCCCGTTGTACTAGGACTATTTTTAACAGGATGTTCAGAGTTTGCTTTATTATCATCTGGTGCTGGCGTTGCTGTTAATAACAATACTATTGTAAAAGCATATAACGGAATTGATTTAGCAACTACAATTACGACAAAGAAGTCTATTAAAACACACGCCTATGACAACGTAAAAAAATCAATTGAAACAGCAAAAGAAATAAAAAAAATCACACAGCAACAATTAGAATTACAAAACGAACTTAAACATTTAAAAATGAAAAAGGAGGTAGAAAACTATGAGCAATGATATACCTGATTTTATGAGAGAATTTGATACAAGTGTTGACTTTGGTTTTACTCCTGTGTCAAGTAAACCCTCTGAAAGCAAATCAACACCAGCTGTTGATACAAAAGCTTTAGAAGGAACAAACATTGAATTAGCAAAAGTTAAATCGGATGTTTCATCAATTAAATCTATGATGAACGAAGTTATGCAGATTGTGTCCGAAAAAGAAACCGTGACTAAAGAAATACAAGACGCAGACGTAAATAAACGATTTAAAGAAATTGAGAAAGTTGTATTGCCGTTTTTATATAACTTATCAAAGTCAAACGAGCCGTATATTCATTGGCCTAATAGGGGTCCTATTATCAAGGCACAAATGGATAAACTGCTAAAACTTACAAGGGGATAATATGTTAGAGATCAAAGCACACCATAAAGAATTAAAACGAGAAGTGAATAGTGTAGAGACAAAAAGAAGTATTGACAGATCAACTAAATCATGGTACGATTTAAAAACCTTGAAGAAAATTAAACTAAAAGCAAAGGATAAACTATATGCGATTAAGCAAAAACTTCACTCTTAAAGAGCTAATTAAGAGCGACACGGCTGTTCGTAAAGGGATTAATAATAATCCTAACGAAGATCACATAGAGTCTTTAGAGCGCTTATGTACTAATATTTTACAACCAGTACGGGATCACTTCGGTAAAGTGGTTTCTGTATCATCAGGCTTTAGGTCTGGTGAGTTGTGTATTGCCATAGGCTCATCTTTAAACTCACAGCACGCAGATGGCCAGGCCGCCGACTTCGAAATATTCGGTGTGTCTAATAGAGAGGTTGCCGACTGGATAGTTGACAATCTAAACTTTGACCAGTGTATATTGGAGTATCACAAACCAGAAGAACCTAATTCTGGTTGGGTTCATTGTTCCTATAAGAATGATGAAGAGAATAGACGAGAATATTTAAGAGCGTTTAGAGACGCAAATGGTAGAACCGTTTATCAAAAAGAATACTCTAAAACAACAGGCCCAAGTAAAGAAGACATCAATAATTCATTGATGGAAGGATAAGGCTTGACAATATAACAAAATTGTTATATAATAATAGTATGAAATATTATGAAGGATAATTATGGCATTTAATCATGTAAAACTTGACGAGAGTCATCTTCCTAAATCATTAGGAGTAAAAGGCAAAAATTTAGAGGGCATAAGATATTACACCATTGATGGTGTTAATATGCCCTCTGTGACATCAATTCTAGGTTCTATACCAGAACGAAAACAAAAAATAGAAGCATGGCGAAATGCAGTTGGCGAAAAAATGGCTAACTATATTTCTGTATCTGCTACTAACAGAGGTAAATCTACTCACAAACTTATTGAAAATCATTTAAATAATGAAGACGACAAGAATGTAGGTGTGACAGCTGTGACAGCATTAGGTCTGTTTAGAATTATAAAACCCTATCTTGCAAGAGTAGATAATATTCATTGCTTAGAAGAGTACCTATATTCAAAAGAATTAGGAGTTGCAGGTCAAGTAGATTGTATCGCAGAATACAAAGGTAAGTTATCTGTGGTTGATTTTAAGACCTCTACTAAAAGAAGAGACGCAGATTATAATTATGGTAACTTCTTACAATGTTCAGCATATGCTAAAATGTTTGAAGAAATGTATCCAGAAAAGAAAATAGAACAAACGGTTATATTGGCCGCTTGTGAAGACGGATTTGTACAAGAGTGGGTGCATGGTCCTGAAAAGATTAAAGAACACCAAGACCTATTCTATAAACACACAGCAGATTTTCTTATTAGAAACAAAGAAAAGTTAACACAAATTACTAAATAGTTATGAATGAAAAAACTAATTCTACTATTTACCCTACTTCTAACAAGTTATGTATTTGCAGATCATAACAGCAAATACGACCTAGGTCAATATAATTTTTACTTCTTGGATTTACCAGGCGTGTGTGGCACTCCTGCTGAAGTAGAAAAATATACAACGGCGCATGAGTTTGAACCAACAGAGGTTTCTTTAGGTCGAACTGACTCATCACCAGATGGTCAACCAGTGTATATGATAACTATGTGGGCAAACGATAAAGGTGAAAGATTGGCAACAATTGATATACCTCAAGGCAGTGAGAGATGTATGGTATTTCACTCATTTAACACGACAAAAATAGAAAACGGAGAACTAACAAAGTGAAGACAATAATGACTATATTATTTGCAGGTGTATTGCTAAGTGCTTGTTCTATAAAAGAACCAAGACTATCATTTGGTAAAAAATGTGCAGTAAAAGAAGACAAGGTAGTTTATTCATATATTTGGTTATATGATAAAGAACCAGGTCTACCAGCAAATAAAAAGAATTGCGATCAAATCGCTGATTAAATATATGGGAGGGTTGATCTCTCCCTTATAATATGTTATAATAAATTATGTTATTGAATAGTAAAAAGTTTGGTTTAATTATTGAAAAGATAGTTAAAGAAAAAAGAATAACATACATGGATGCTGTGCTTAATTATTGTGAAGATAATAATTTAGATTCAGGTTCAATAAAAACAATAATAAATAAATCACTAAAAGAAAAAATACAAATAGAGGCAGAGAAGTTGAATCTGATTGAAAAAACAAATTCAGCTAAACTACCATTATGAATAGTTATGAAGCATACAAACTTTATCTTGCAGTTAAATTACATTTTTCAACTGATAATTACGACTTCTTTAAACACAACGCAAAAGTTAATTCATCATTTAATACTTTTCTCAAAAGAAACGATAGGTTCTTTTTTCACAAACTGGTTACTAAATATAAACCTGACGAATTACTTGATTACTTTGTTTCTAACTTTGCAACTAATTCTAAAACATGGATAGGAGATTTAGTTAGAGCAGATGGTGAAACTACCTACAATAAATGGCGAAAGTATAATGAGTCATTTACGTACAATTTTCGAAGCGATATTGTACGTATTAGTAATGACGCTAGTGACGCTGCTGTTCGGTTTGATGATGCTCTTCGGGTACATAATGGGCAACATCCTAGATTGCTACGACTATTTCTTTCGAAACAAATCTCAATTCAAACAATCATCATCATGGATAAAATACTTACGTTTGTTAAGAATTGGGATAAAGAAATTGCCGAAAGTGTTATCTGGCCTGAAATCTCACATAAGATTGCCAGATTAAGTCCTTTTATAAAATTTAATAGGACTAAATGTAAATTTATTATGAAAGAAATATTTTTAAGTGAGAAAACTAATTAACAATAAAAAAGTGCCTGAATTAAAAAAACCTGTTAACTTAACAATATTAACAAAATGTCCTTTAAAATGGCAGATAAGAGATTTAGAAACAGGTAAAGTATATCAAGCAACAGGATCGCTTGAGTTATATAAACAATGGAAACCAATTAAATGATGAGTGACGAAGATATAAAAGAATATCATAACATAGGTGTTAATAGGGTATTCTGTATTGGTAATGCTGAAAGCAGAGTAGGTTTTGATTTAGAAAAATTAAGACCACATGGTATGATATACGGGTGCAATGCTATATACAGAGATTTTATGCCAGATGTTTTAACTGCTGTTGACAATGGTATTATACACGAAATATATCATAGTGGTATTGCGTCAAAAATACCTTGTTATTTTAGAAACTGGACTAAACTACCTAAGATGACATACGATGGTGTTGTAAGAGGTATGATAAGTGAAGAAGAATTTAAAGAGTTATCTGAATATGATATTATAAAAGAAAATAAAGACAAGAAAGAACAAGCTGAAGAATTTGTTATACATGGTACTAACATGAAAGGTATGGTTAGTATTTTAAGAAACGCTCAAAAGACACATAGTGGCAAACCAAAAGACATAATACAGAAACAAATAAACTCTTCACACATTTACGTATCATGGATTACACCAGACGATAAGTCAAATGATATTAGAGATGTGTGGAAAGAATACAAAGACCATGGTTGGGCTTGTGGCGCAAGTGCTGGTTTTGTAGCAGTTAAGAGAGAACAACCAAAAGAGATTTATATGATAGGGCACGATTTAGTAAGTAATACTAGATTGGTAAATAATATATATGCAGGCACTAAACATTATGTAGCAAAAGAGAATACTGCTACACCACATGATAATTGGGTCAACCAGTGGTATACACTAATGGACTGGAACCCTAATATCAAGTTTTACAAAGTTAATAAGGCATTAGATGATAGACCTACTAATAGCCCTATTGATGTGTGGGACCCATGGCACAAAAGAGGTCAATTAGAATATATCACATATGAGCAGATGATGAACAAGCTAAATGGGGGCTTGACAAGAATGACAATAAGTGATATAATGTAGTTATGTTTGATCAATTAATATATAAAGTATTAGATAAAATTGTCAATACCTGTGAGCGCTTGAAGAAGTGCATTAAAGATAATCCTTTACCTAAGGCGTGTTATGATGAAGACGCTAGAAGTGAAGAGGTAAAAAAATGAGCAAAGAACAAAAAACAATTATAAATAATACTAATACAATTAATACAAATAATACGTACATTAATATATACAAGGAGAAAATACAATGTCAAACGCATTAGAAGAACTAAAAAAGTCAAAGTCAAATTTTGACGCTCTAACAAAACAATTAGAGAAATCACAAGACAAACCAAAAACAGAAAACAAATACCAAGACGACAGATTCTGGAAACCAGAACTTGATAAATCAGGTAACGGTTTTGCTGTGTTAAGATTTTTACCTGCTGTAGAGGGTGAAGATATGCCATGGCAAAGAGTTTGGAATCACGCATTTCAAGGACCAGGTGGTCAATGGTATATTGAAAATAGTTTAACAACATTAAACAAAAAAGATCCAGTTAGTGAAGAGAACACTAGACTATGGAATACAGGCATAGAAGCCGATAAAGAAATTGCTAGAAAGAGAAAAAGAAAATTATCTTATTACTCAAATATTCTAGTAGTATCTGATCCTAAACATCCTGAAAATGAAGGTAAAACTTTCTTATTCAAATTCGGTAAAAAGATATTTGATAAGATTACAGAAGCAATGAATCCTGCATTTGAAGATGAAAAGGCAGTTAACCCATTTGATTTTTGGGAAGGTGCAAACTTCAAATTAAAAATCAGAAAAGTTGACGGCTACTGGAATTATGATAAATCTGAATTTGAGCAAGTTAGTAAATTAAAACCTACTGACGAAGAGATTGACGCAGTGTGGAAGTCTCAATATGCTCTAAAGGCCTTCATTGATCCAAGTAATTTTAAATCCTATGATGAACTCAAAGAGAAACTGAATAGGGTTCTTACTGGAACAAGAAGCACGGAATCGGTTGCAGATATAGACCTCCCACCCGCTAGTAATAGCGTACCTAAATCTGTTGGTTCTGTGGAGAAAGCCTCGTCTACCGATAGTGATGACGAATCATTATCGTACTTTAGTAAACTAGCTGAAGACGAGTAATCTATCTCTCAAAACTTTCTCAAAGGGTGGCGGTGACGCCACCCCACCACAATGAAGATTAAAAAGTTTCCTAACATAGATAGAAGAGCATACAAAGGTTTATATAAACCTATGAACCCTCAAAAGTATAAGGGCAATGTAAAGAACATTGTTTACAGATCAAGTTGGGAAAAAAGGTTTATGATTTATTGTGACAAGACAAGACAGATAGTAGAATGGGGAAGTGAAGAATTATCAATTGCATATAGAGGTGTGGATAATAAACCTCACAGATATTATCCTGACTTCTTTATGAAAGTCAGACAACCTAATGGCACACATAAAAAGTTTCTAATAGAAATCAAACCTAAATATCAGACACGAAAACCACAACCTGGTAAAATCAAATCAGCATATTTTAAGAGAGCATTAATGACTTATGAAACTAACAGACGCAAGTGGAATACAGCGTTTGCTTGGTGTAAAAAGCGCAATATGTCTTTCAAAATACTCACCGAAGAACACTTAAAAGCATTTTAAATAGCACATAAATAGTAGTATGGCAAGTGTTTTTGACACAATTAAACTTAATAAAGGCAATACAGATAGGTCTAATTCTTGGTATAGAAGTCAAGTACAAAGAATAGCAGGCAACGCTACTGCCACAAAACTTATGAGAGATGGTAAGTTGAATGGTAGACCTAGTGTAGGGCGACTTAACTTATTTGGGTATGATCCTAAACTTAAAAAGACATTACCTTATTATGACATATTCCCATTAGTATTACCACTAGAACCTACAAAGGGTGGTTTTATGGGTATGAACTTTCATTATCTACCACCTTTATTAAGATTTAGATTGTTAGAGCGTATGCAAGCGACAGCAACAGATAAAAGATTTGACAAGAATACAAAGTTTGATGTATCCTATGATGATGTAAAAAGAATTAGAATTGTAAAACCTACAATTAAAAAATATTTGTATAGTCATTTAAAAACAGGTTTTTTAAGAATAAATGCAGATGAGGCAGCTATTGCCATACATCTACCAGTGCAAAGATTTCAAAAGGCAAGTGACGCTAGAGTTTATGCAGATAGTAGGAAGTTTATATAATGAACGATAAATATACGATAGAAGAGATAATAGAGGCAATGAAAAAAATATGTCCTGAGGCGTGGGACAATGACGAGGATTACTCTTAATGGCAATAATTAGACAACGATTACCTATACCAGGACCATTTGATATAAGAATAGGTCTACCTAGAGATAAAGGTTTTGACGCTGGTAAGGCAAGAAAAAGATTACAAAATACAAAACCTAATGTTAACACAACCGTTAACAGATTTAGGTCTATGGTTGCAGGTGCAGAGGGATTTTATAGACCTGCTAAGTTTTTAGTTGTATTAGAATTTCCTAGAACATTTACAAACGAAACTCTACAAGGTATGGAGTTTTTAGAATACGAAACAGATTTTCAATTCTTAAATCAAACTAAAAATAATTTAAGAGAGAGATTGTTTTTCTTTTGTGACGCTGCTAAGTTACCAGAGAGAACAATAACTGATACATCTGCTACAGGATTTTATGGGCCAGAACGAAACATGGCAAGAGGTTTAGAATTTAGTACAATGGATTTAACATTTATGTTAGATTCAGAATTATCAGAAAGAGTTGTATTTGAATCATGGCAAAACTTAATTGTCAATAATAGAACATACAATTTAAATTTCTATGATGAATACACAGGCAGAGTATTAATATATCCATTACACGAAAATAGAAACGAAACATCAAATAGTAAAGTTGATGGTGTAAGTAATTATGGTTCACTTGCTAACCTAACATTAAGTGGATATTATTGTGAATTAATAGAGGCATATCCTAAAACTATTGCACCTATTGATTTAAACTATGCAACAAAAGATCAAATAGCAAGACAGACAATAACCTTTAATTACAGATATTGGAGATCAAACGCAAATTTAAGAACAAATGAAGATACACAATTTGAAGGTGATATTGATGGTGTAGGTGAGATAAAGGATGCAAGATTTAAAGGACCGTTCGGTGGTATAATTAGTAAACTACCACCAGAGATTAGAAGAGCGGGACGTGATGTATTGAATCAGATTAAAACGAGATTCCCAATTGGGAGAGTGTTTGGTGGCAGAGTATTCCCACCATTCTTTTAAATAATAAGGAGTGAAACATAATGGCGTTACCAATAAATGAGGTGCCGAAATATTCGACAAAACTTCCTTCTAACGACCTATTAGTAAATTACAGACCTTTTTTAGTAAAAGAGGAAAAAGTTATGCTAATGGCATTAGAGAGTGATAATGATGAAGAGATTAGACAAGCAGTTATAGATACGGTTCAATCGTGTACCTATGGCAATGTTGATGTCTCTAAACTACCTATCTTTGATTTTGAACATTTATATTTAAAGATCAGAGGTAAGTCAGTAGGTGAGGTAATTAAATTAAAGTTAAAATGTCCTGATGATGACAAACAAGTGGTTGATTATGAACTTAATTTAGAAGATGTTAAGATTGACACAACAAAGAAACCTAATAACAAAATAGAGTTTGAAAAAGGTTACGGTGTCATACTTGATTATCCTACAATTAAATCATATACAGGTACAAAGTCAGAGACAGAGAATAACTTTAGTTTGTTAAAAGACTCTATCAAAACTATCTACAAAGGCGATGATGTTTATGATAGAAATAATATTACCGAAGAAGAGTTAGACGAATATGTTAATAGTTTGACGCAGAAACAATATCAAAAACTGATAGAGTTTTTTACTACTATGCCTAAAATAAGACATAGAATAGAGTATGAAAACCCTAAATCAGGTAAGAAATTTGCGTTAACTTTCAACGGTGCTTCTGATTTTTTTTAATTACCCTTTCACATGAAAACCTAGAAAATTTTTATCGTGTGAACTTTTTGTTAATGCAACATCATAAATATTCATTAACAGAATTAGAGAATATGTTACCATGGGAAAGGGAAATATATATTGATATGTTGATTCAGCATATCAAAGATGAGAATCAAAAACTAAAAGAGAGACAAAGAAAATGAACTTACAAATAAAAGAAAAGGTCTTAGGAACGATCAAGTGGTGTTGGTGGTTTTTAAAAGAAGAATTACCACAATTTTTATCTAACTGGCGAACCGTGCCTAGACTTATGATGATTGCATATGCGTATGCCTTCATTGAAGTGATACAATGGTTTATGGCACTAGAAGCGCCAAACAATGCACAAGCAGGTCTAGTATCAGTAGTAGTTGGTGCTGGGGCAGCCTGGTTTGGTTTATATGTTAATGGTAAAAAAACAAACATACAAAAATAATAAATGGCAAACTTTAGCGAACTATTAAAAGATCAGAAACTTAAACAAGATAAAGAGACGGTTGCGATTGCAGAGGCCGCTCAAACTTATTCTTTAAATATACAAAAAGAAAAGGGTTTTGGTCAAGCGTTTATCAAAGGTGATAAAGACAATGACCCAATATCAAATGCTGCTGTATCTGTTATACAAAACTTTCAAGGCGAACTAGATACAATTGCTGATAATGATTTTACATATTTAAAAGATTTAATTGCTAAGTACAATACATTTTTTGATGAGTTGCCTAAAAGTATTGACAAAGAAAGATTTACTGCTAAAGAAGGAAGATACTTTGCAGAGGTTATACGACCTACCATAGAACAACTAAATGAGATTGCAGGTCCTGTTTTACAAACTAAACTTGCATTTAGAGATTTAGTTAAACAATTCAAACCTTTAAAACTTGCTGCTAGAACACTAGGTGGTATACCTATTCTTGGTACAGCTATAACTAGAAAAGTAGAACGTATAGAAGCAGGTGAACAAGAGTTAAGAAGAGCAGAGAGAAAAAAAGGGCAAGAAGAAACAAGACAAGCAAGACAAAGTATAGAGGATGATTTGACAGGTTTTGGTGCAGATCAACCATCAGCTGCATTAGAAGAACAGATAGAAGAAAATCAATCAACAAGACGAGATGTATTCGCTGATGTACCTAGAGCTGCTTCTGTGCAAAAGTCTGCTGCTAAAGAAGAAAATTTAGAAGAACAAAAAGCAGTACAAGAAGACAGATATAATGAACAAAAAAATCTGTTTGAAATGATTGCTGAAAACACATACGAATCAAAAGAATTACTAGAAAAATTATTAGAAGAAGAAGAAGGTTTTTTAAATAACTTTGGTGGTCTTGCTGCCGCTGGTGGTGGGGTAGCCGCAGGTACTGGTGGTACACTGGCTGCAAGTAAGTTGCTTAAAAAGAAAACTACTACAGCAGCAACAAAAACTGCTACTAAACAAGCAACTAAAAAAGCAACATCTAAAGTATTAGGTAAAACATTACTAAAATCTGCTGTTAAGAAAATACCTATAATCGGTTTAATTGCAGGTTTAGGTTTTGGTATAGGTCGATTGATGTCAGGTGATATGCAAGGTGCTGCTATGGAAGTTGCCTCTGGCGCTGCTAGTACAATACCAGGTTTTGGTACAGCCACAAGTGTGGGTATAGACGCTGCTCTGGCTGCAAAAGATATTAAGAACGCAGAAAAAGATATAGAAGGTGTAGTACAAACTGCTGAAGATGTTAAAACAGATAATATGAAAGATTTGGTTAATATCGACTCAAAAAGAACCGTTGTTAGAACTACATTAGAAACAGACACTTTAGAAAATCTATTACAGAAATTAGTACCTGAAAATGGTAGTCAAAATAACACGGTTGTTGCACCCAATAATACAATACAAACCGCTAATACGACAAATGTATTAGGTAAAATGACTTCAAAAAACAATGACAACACCGTTGTTCAATTGAAAAACGTCTATTAATATAGATAAATAGTAGTATGGCAAGAGTAGCAGGAAATAGCGAAGGCGATTTTAAAGTAAATCAAAGTGATATAAACACTGGTGGTGCAAGAGGTAATAAGAACACACCACTAGGTAAAAATTTACATAGCAGTGTATTAAAATATCCATTAGATTTATTAGACGCAAGTGGGCATTACATGATATTCAATGTATATGCTAGAACTAATAACGAAAAAGAATTACCAGCAACAGATTTAAACGTATCAAACAAAGCATTAGGCGCTTACAATAACTCATTTACAAGTGAGAGATTTTTTGACGCAACAACTAACTTTTCACCTGCTGAAGGTGAAACAGGAACAAGTGTTAAATTAATTAAAGACACCGTTGTATTGTATATGCCAGATGATGTTTCAGTAAATTACAAATCAAATTATGCACCTGCTGAGATAGGTGCAGTAGTCGGTGGGGCAGCTGCCCTTGCTGATTTGATGAAAGGTAATGCTGGTTTTGCTGATGTAGCAAAAGGTACAGGTATGCAACTTGCTAAATTAATTGAACCATTAGTATCATTTGGTACATTAGGTGCTGCTTCAGGCACATTGGCTGCATTACAAAGAAAGACAGGTATTGCACCTGCTCCTATGCAAGAAATGATATTTGAAGGCATAGATTATAGAACATTTACTTATAGTTTTAAAATGAATCCTAGAAATAGAAAAGAGGCGCAAGAAGTTAAAAAGATTATTGATACATTTACGTATCATATGTTACCTGAAAAATTAGGTACAGGCGCTGCTCTTGCATTTAGAGTACCATCAGAATTTACAATTAGATATATGTACAGAGGTCATGCTAACGCATATCTACACACACAAACATTTTGTGCTTTAACAGATATGAAAGTTAACTATGGCGGTGGTGAAAAATATGTCACATACAGACCTGACGAGATAGGCGCACCACCTGTAACCACAACGGTTGATTTAACATTCCAAGAACTAGAATTTATTGACAGACGAAGAGCAATAAAAGGCACCCATAATCAAAGAAGACGAGGTGACATAATGCAGGATTACACATAATGGGTAAATATTTTTCACACTTTCCTACAATGTTTTATGACGCAGTGCAAGACGGCACTTCATCACCTAAAGTAGTCACTGATATATTAAGACGTGTCAAAGTTAGAAATGAGATTAGAAATAATGTTGCTGCCTTTTCATCTTACAGAGTACCAGCAGGTGAAAGACCTGAAGATGTATCATATAAGTTTTATGGTACGGTTGACTATTACTGGATTGTTTTATTAATGAACAATATTAAAGATAGATTTTACGACTGGCCATTATCAGAGCAACAATTTAATGATTATGTTAATGGCAAATACACAAACCCAAACGCTGCTCATCACTATGAAGTATCACAAACAAGTGGTCCTACTTCTTCATTAGATAATTCACACTTGATAGAAGTAAACAGCACAGAATCAGGTGCAAGTACCGTAACCAATTACGAGTACGAGAGAAGAGAGCAAGATAAGAAAAGTTTAATTAAGATATTAAAACCAGAATATATTTCAGAATTTGTAGAAGAGTTTAAAAACTTGATAGGAGATTAAAGTGAGTCAGTTAACTTATGATGAAAACAATCTACAATACGCAGGCGAATTTAGAATTTCAGAAATCGCCATATTCAATGTATATGGCAATGTAGCGGGTATTGCTACAGCCAGTGCTGAGTTATCAATCTACGAAGATATAGAACAAAATTTTATTACAGGTAATTTAACCTTTGTTGATACAGAGGATTTAGTTAACAAATTACCTATATTAGGACAAGAGTACCTAGAGTTTAAAGTTAGAACACCATTAAAATCAACATACGGCGAAGGTGAATATGATTTTACAAATACACGAATGGCAGTTTACAAGTGTACAAAAGAAAGACTAAACTCTAACACACAACAAGTTTCACTAGACTTCATATCAACAGAGGCAATCAAAGATTCAAATACAAAGATTAGTAGAGCATTTGATGGTCCTTATGATGACGCTGTTGCAAAGACATTTAAAAATACATGGGGATTAAATAGTAAGAAAAAGTTTTATGTACAACCAACGCAAGGTAATTTTAAGTTTGTTGCACCTAATACAAGACCTACTGATTTAATGAACATGATTGCTAGTCGTGCTGTGCCTAAAACAAGTATTGCACCTGGTTATTTCTTTTATGAAAATGGTCAAGGTTTTCACTTTAGAAGTATTGATAGTTTCTTCTTTATGGCAAAGTCAGAGGGTCTTGCACCTCATCCTGAGATGTTTGAATATTTTGCAGATAGTGAGACGGCAAGAGGTCTAAACAATCCAAGAGACAATCCTATGTCACAGATGAGAACGGTAAAGAGTTTTAAAGTATTACCTCAAAACGATTTAATTACAGGTCAACGAACAGGTACATATGCGTCAAAACTAATTACACATGATCAATACAACAAGACATTTAAGGAACATGAATATAATTACATTGATGATTATATAAGAACACCGCATTTAGAAAAAGATGACGCAATGACAGATCAAGCAGAGTATCGTGGTTTCATACCTCAGGCACACTATGACTTTAATGATACAGAAACAACAAATACAAGAAGTCAAGGATCAGCATACAAATACCTATCAGACTATTCAGACGCAAGAATTATGGTACAATCAAATACAGCCAATATACACAATTCAAACATGAAAGAGGGTTACAAAGTAAGTGAATATGTACAGAGAAGAAAGAACATATTAGGTACAATGAATGCCTTACAATGTGAACTAGAAACACATGGTAATACGCATTTAAATATAGGACATATTATACGAATAAACGTACCTAGAGCAGGTAGAAACAAATTCGGCATAAAGAGTGCAGACCACGACAAATACCTTACAGGACGGTGGCTAATCACCGCTATTAGACATAGTTTTAACATTGCTGATCAGATACACACAATGGCTCTTACTTGTATTAAAGAGACTTATAAGACACCTCTATACGAGAAAGCGTCACCTCTTCAAATATCAGTAAAAGATGAAGGTAAACCAGTAAATCTCTATGACGATTCGCAGTACGATTAAAAACATCAAGGCAGCTCTTAATAGGCTGGGAGACTCATTGCGAGTTGCGCCAAAAAAATTTTTGACTAAAGACTATGATAGCGGCCTAATGATAGACAATGATAGTAAGACATTACAGCAGAAACGTGAGAAAACCACAATAGATAGTAGTACTTACATAAGGCAACATACAACACAGAGAGATTAACCTCAGAGACATATGAAAGAATATATCAACAAACACATGAACGAGATAGGTCCCAGAGTAGATATGAAAGATAGAGCAACCTCAAAGACCCTCGAATCTTTGCCTGGTCTAGTGCTTCGCACCGCGGCTCGCTTTCTAGTAATAAATACTTACATTAAAAATACGGAAAAAAACAATAGCTTGACTGGATCAAATACGGTCATTTATGGGAATTTTTTATGAGTACTAATAGTTTTTTAGGCAGAGACGGTTTTACATGGTTTGTTGGTGTTGTAGAAGATCGCCATGATCCAGAGAAACTAGGCAGAGTAAGAGTAAGATGTCTAGGCTATCACACAAAAAATAAGACAGACCTACCCACAGCAGANTTGCCTTGGGCCTCGCCTGTGCTACCTATTACTTCATCTGGCATATCNGGCATTGGTCAGTCACCTCTTGGTCTTGTCGAAGGGTCTTGGGTGTTTGGTTTCTTTAGAGACATTTACTTACAAGAGCCTATTGTATTGGGGAGTTTGCCAGGTCGACCTATCGAAGAGGCAGGAACTTCAGGTTTCTATGACCCTAACAAAGTTTTCCCTCGTCACATTAACGAACCCGATACAAATAGATTGGCCGTTAATGATGAGAATAATCCCCATCTTGGCCTTGAATTACGTAAAGCAACAAGATCAACTAATTTACCCACGGCAGACTTTGACGCAACAACAGACGCTTCAGGTAGCATTATTGCTGCTTCTGATACAGATACTTGGGATCAACCAGAGATTGCATACGCTTCGATCTANCCNAGTAATCATGTTTACGAATCAGAGAGCGGCCACATCCTTGAATTTGACGATACCAGTACGGCCGAAAGAATCTATTTACAACACAAAGTAGGCACATCAACAGAGATTAATCCCAATGGGGATCGTATAGACATTATCAAAGGTGCTGCTTATAACATTACCTCATCTGACAATAAGGTTGATATATCAGGTAACTCGGACCTTACAATTTCTGGCCGTCATAAGATATACATTAACAGAGACGGCCAAAGNAATAACAACTATGATATACAAGTCGGGCCTAACGCAAACGTCAATATACAAGTAGATACAGGTGACATTAATCTAGTAACCAAACAAGGTAAGGTCAACGTCAATAGTGGTGGTGATTACAATGTCAAAGTAGGGGGTAATTACACAATGACCGTAGCAGGTAATCGAAACATATCAGTAGATGGTTCAACAATAGATAACACAACACAGACCGTTATACACAGAGGTAGTAGAATAGACCTTAACCCATAGACTAGGGCTAAAACTAAGCTGTAGATACTATCTAATCTATAAATGCAATATGTATAGTTAGGGCATAAAGGCGGCCTAAATCTGAGCNTATTCCCGTTCACTACTTACACATAAAAATCCGCGGACATAAAAACCCTNGTATAAGTCGGCTTCACATTATTGACATAAAGCACGGAATGTGTTATAATAAATAATATTCTATGAGAAATATACTATACATATTTCTATTAGGACTATCCTCGGGTTGCTCTACAATCCCTGGTTATGTAGAATGGCAAGAGAACAAGAAGCAGTATTTACATAATAATAATANTATTGAACTCTCGCTAAACTGCACAGGAGGAGATCGAACTCGTTGGTATCATAAGGCAAATGAAGTAAAGGATTGTATTAGAAATGGACCCTACTTTCAATATCATAAAAAGTTTTAAACTAGATTATACAGATAGTCATAGAAGGTCTATGATTGCTGAAGTATTAGATCAATATAAAGCAAGGCAACCTGTTAACGCATTTAATAATGGACCTTATACGACACATAATTTTGAAGTTAAACCTACTATTGACTTTACTCGGTTATATAAAAACTTTGAATACCATGCCGTGGATTCTTTAAATAAATTTTCGCTTTCTAAAGANAATCAAAGAAAATGTTGGGCGTTTGTTTCGTCTCGTAGTAATGCACCTATGTACTGGCATAATCATAAAGAGACATCTACAATTAATGGTGTGTATTATCTTAAAGTAAATGAAGATGAAAGAGGTATACTATTTGCTCATTCAGGTAAAGAATATCACTATATGCCTAAAAATAATGATTTAATACTTTTTCCTAATTATCTAAAACATTTACCTTTACCTAGTTTATCAGCTACTCGTATAAGCATAAATATGGAGATAATTACTAACGAGGACGCTGACACAATCTTTTCTGTAAATTCTTAAAATTATACATAAGGGTGTTGGGTCCCTTAAAGAAGGGCTAGAGCTATGTTTAGAAAACTCTGGAATCTTTACGTGCAATGGATTTTTTCAAGTTATGATAACACTGACGCAAAACGCAAAAAATCATTTAAAAAAGCTAAGCGAAAAACATAAAAAGTCTTACGTTAGACTTGAAGTCAAAGGTGGTGGTTGTGCTGGATTTGAATATGAATGGACGTTTAGTAATGGTCCTGACAAAAACGATATGATTGTAGAAAACATATTACTCATTGATAGAATGTTTGAAATGTATATTTTAAATATGGAATTAGATTACGTAGAAGAGATATTTGGTTCAAACTTTGTTTTTAAAAACCCACAAGCCAAAAACACGTGTGGGTGTGGAACATCATTTAGTATATAATATTAATTTTTTATTAAAACAAAGAATACAAAATAAATAGTATTGTTCATAACGAGGAAGATGAAGAAAATGAAGACGATAATAACTAAAATAAAAGAATTTATAGAAAAAATTATAGCTAAATTTAAATCATAATTAGTGAATAAGTACAAGTCAATCTTTATCAGCGACTTACACCTCGGTACTGAAGGTTGTAGTGCCGAGGAGCTCGCTGACTTTCTTAAAAATAATACCTGTGATAGACTTTATCTTGTAGGAGATATTATTGATGGTTGGCAACTTGCTAAAAAAGTTTATTGGCCACAAGAACATTCAAATGTTATAAGAAGAATTTTAACAGCAGCAAAACGTGGTACTAAAGTTTATTGGATTGTAGGAAACCACGATGAAATTTTAAGAAACTGGTTTGACTTTAGATTACAATTTGGTCGTTTAAGAATTTTAAATGAGTATATACATCACGCTGTAAATGGTAAAAAGTATTTGGTCACACACGGTGATATATTTGATCCGTTAATGAATAGTGGTAAGT
>NHIU01000015.1 GCA_002169755.1 Candidatus Pelagibacter sp. TMED197
AAAAACTGGAGGGATAATGATAATAGATAAACGATTAAACAATTTGGCTAATGCTTATTGTAGAGCAAAGAATAGAGAGTTTAAGTATCTATGGTTAAAAAAGTTAATGGAATATATGAGGAGTTTAAATGATTGAAATATTTGTAGACGCACCAATGGAATTACAAGTGTTAATTTTATTTGGATTAATAATGGTAGTTAAGGAGTTGGCTAAATGACAATAGGTTATGGATTAGGAATGTTATTAGTTGGGTTGATAGCAATAACTATTGGAGGAACTATAACATTTTATATTATAAATAAATATGTAGTTAACAAGGAGGATGAATGAAAGAACCAGTAAAAAGATATATTAATATTACTCAAGATGATATTGATAAAGGAGTACAATGTGATAGTAATAAATGTGCAATTGCTTTAGCATTAAAAAGAGAATATAAAACTAATGATGTTAAAGTATGTGCAGATAGTTATCCAATATTAATAGTTAATAAAAATGATTTAAATATATCTTTCAAAATGGATAATGATGTATTAGATTTTATTGATTGCTATGATAACATGGATGACATGGATATTCCTAGCCCTAAACCATTTACATTGGAGGTAATTGAATGAATAAATTAAATTTAAAATTAAAACTCAATAAGATTTATGAGAGACAATTATTAATGAGAAGAAAACTTTGGGATATAGAAGAGACTGTAAATGCTATTGAGAAATTACATAAAGATAATTATGAAGCAATAGAATTATTACTAGATATAATTAGTAATGATACCAAAAAACCTGACGCAGTTGAAATCAATGGTGGGTTTAAAGAAGTGAACAAAGTAGGAACAAGGAGAGAACAATGAGTGAACTAAGTAAGATACATATAATGTTAAGAAAGAAAAATAAATATGGTAGAGATTTATATTATGTAGTTAATAAAGATGATTGTTGGTTGCCAGTTATATATGGGCAGGAAGCATTGACTAAACATAACATAGATTATTTAAAGATGACTGATAGATTTACATTTGAATTAGAAAGAGAAGAAATATAAATGTACTTTGTAATTTGGAAACAGAAAAATAAATATAGATTATTTAGTAATCAAATTTTTTCTGAAGAGAAAGACGCAATGGACTTTGCAAGAAAAAGTTTAAAAAGAAAAGATGAATGGAAAGTTGTTGATTATAATAAAAGTAATTATGATAAGTATTGGTATTAAGAATTTAAAAGTTAGAAATAATATGTGTTCTTGCCAAGTGATTAAGAGAATGATAAAACTTTTAATTGCGATATATACATATGCAAATGTAAGGGGGAAATATTATTTCGGAGGTGGCTTTGATAAGTTAAATCTAGTCGATGATTTAATTTTACATCATGTAAGTTTGGGTTGCATACTAATCCACCTTTTAATTAATTATATATATAATTAGAAATAATAATAATGATGTTATTAATAAACCTAAATATTTATATATACTGTTATGAAAAGAATTATAATAGAACATTAACACAACATCTAAAAAGTGTGGTGTTATGTCACATCTGTTATGATAATTTATTTCTTTTTTCTTTTTGTGGACAAACAATAGTCAAAGTTTCGCCACAAAGTTTTAGTATGAAAGAGATAAGTTTTAATATAAACAAAGGAGTAAAATGTATAATAACTTAAATCAAAAATTATCTGAACTACAATCAGGTAATTATTTAATTAAGGTGACTAGCATAGGTGACAAGAGACCAAACAAATATTATTCAAGAGAATATTTTGTGACTATAAAATATACAGTCACAGATTTAAATAATATTAAAAGAAAGTTTGGAGTAATAGTACCAGCTATGGGTGNTAAACCAATTGAATTAAATGTAGAGAGAGAACTACTTCCTACAAATTATTTTACTTGGGAAAGCTTTGATGAAGTTTTATTTGATAGATTAAGTAGAACTCAAAAGAGTATTAATGAAGAAGGTTATTATAAAAAAGATAGAGATACAGGAAGGGTGGTAGTNNAATGAAANANTATAAAGTAGGTATAAGTGANNTAGGNTATGAAGANATAGTTGAAGCAGATGATGAACAAGAAGCAGAAGAAATNGCATTGATACATTGCAAACAATATCTACAAGANTATGTNGATGTAGATACNTTAGAGGAGGTGNAATGAAAACATATAAAGTAATAGGTGGATATACAGTATATGAACAGTATGAAATAAATGTTGAAGCTAAAGATGATAAAGAAGCAATAGCAAAAGCAGAAAAAATTCCAGTAGAAAAATGGGATGAACTACAATCACAAAATAGTGACTGTGGATTTNNAATTGATGATGTATGGGAGGATGAATGAAAACTATAACTGAAATAAAAAAACATTTTAGTAATGAAGAGATAAAACTATTAGTAGAAATAGTTAGAGGTAAGCAAGAGTTTGATGTACTTAAAGAACAGATACTAGATTTTTATTCTGATGAGTATAACAAAGTAGACTATGAGACTGGTGATGATTTAAATAGTGGTGATGAATGGTTACGAAATGATTTGTTAGAAAAGTTAGAGTTTGATTTAGAAGTAGGAGGTGTAATATGAAATGTAAAAACTGGGTGGGTTGGAATTATAAATCAATGCCACATGAGATAGTTGAGTTGATACTTGATGAGGTAAATGATGTTTTAAAAAATAATAAAATTAAAATTAATTATGAATATAATGATGATAATGAAGAGGGTTGGGATTATTTTTTAGAACTAACAAAGGAGAATAGATGAGTGTAGATAAACAAGGTGACTTAAGAATAGATAGTTGGTTAGTAAAAGTATTCTTAACTAATGGAACAGAAAAAACAATAGTAGAATTACCTGATGATATATCAAATACTATTGATGATTACTTAAGTGAGATAGAGGAGGATGTATGCCAATAAAAAAGTATAGAACTAAAGTAAATAAAGATACAAGAACTATAGGACAATTAGCTTATGAGAAACATTGGAGTGTAGAAGGGTTAGTTAAATCTTTAAATTATAGGAGGGAGGACATACTAAAATGGGCAAGGTTAAACAAGCGATACAAGAAGTAGAACAGGAAGTTATGGAAATAGTAATGAGTAGAACTTCATTAGAGAGAGGACATGAAACAATTACTTTTCCAGAAGTACAAACTATTTTATTTAAAAAATATTTTCATAAAGGTGATACTGGATATTTTTTAGATGAGGATGTAGTTAAGAATGCATATAACAAAGCAGTCTATGAAAAAGAAAATGAAGAGGAATATTATCAACACTTGGATGAGGTACTATGAAAACATATAGAGTTAAAGGTTATGAAACTGTAATGTATTATGTTGATATAAAAGCAAAGAATAAATCTGATGCATATACAAAAGCAATGGATGTAAATGTATTAGATTGGGAACAACAAACTACAGTAGGTCTATGGGATAATGGAGGATTTAATATAAAGAAAAAAGATATAGAAGAAATAAAAACTAATGTAGTTAAATTAAAAATAAAAAAACCATGGAGTGAAGGTTATAAAAAGTTGAAAGAAAATACAAATGACTAAACAAATGATGCAAGAAATATTAGATGATTGGGGAAGTTGGAAGTATGATATATGGGATACAAATAAAACTACTTGGACTGTTAGGGATGATAGTAAAGTACATATGATAGGTGTAATACTAAAGGAAAAATTAGAATGGCTAGAAAGAAACGAAAAATAACAATAGCAAAAGCATTATATGGTAAGAAAACATTTACCTCAAGTGATGAGTTTGAATTTTATAGGAGTTATAAAATGATGAAGTTAGATANAAANTTAGTGACAGAAGTACANGAAGCAGTAGGTATAGCTGAAGGATATATACCAGTACATACAGCCGAAGAAGAATTACAAGCATGGCAATTATTAATTGATACTGGAGTGGCTTGGAAATTACAGGGTTGGTTTGGAAGACAGGCAAAGTTTTTAATTGATAATAATTTATGTAAAGAAAAAGTTGTGAACTAATATAGAACATGATATATACATTACATGATTTGGAAAAAAATAATAGTAAGATTAAGAATGTGGTATGCAGATATACGAGGACATCATGGTAAGAGGTGGGATTATGAACCTAGTAAAATGTATATGGGTNGATATAAAAAATATAATAAAAGGAGAAAATAAAATGAGTAAGAAACCAAATAAAAAATANATGGTAATGAGTAAGTTTAAACATAGTGATAGATTTAATTTAGAAAAACAATTTNTAAATAGACATAGTGCAGATGCTTATGTTGGTTTGATGATTGACGATAGAGAATATGATAGTATAGAATACTTTTTATTTGAACAGTCACATGACTATCAACACATAGAAGAAAGTCCAATGGAAGATTTACAGGAGGTTGTTAATGGATGAAGCTAGATTAGAAATGATTGATAGAAATAAAGATAGAGCANTACAACAAAAAAGAATGGCAACAATAATTCAAGTTGCAGGTTTACTTGGAGTTGATGAATTAGATTATATTAAAAATGAAATTGGAGATATGATTTCTGATATAGAGAGGAAGAAAAATGCTAACACCTAAACAATTAAAGTTGTTTAAATTTTTAAAACATTATAAAACTCAAAATGAAATCATGCCTACATTTGATGAGATAAAATCTTTTATGAATATGAAATCAAAGAGTGGTGTTTATCAAATGTTGGGATACATAGAATGGAAAGGATATATTAAAAGACATCCTGCCCATGCAAGAGCAATACAATTATTAAAGGAGGTAGCTTAATGACTAAAAGAAAAATGACAAAGAAAAAAATAAATAAAGAAAAAGAAACTAATGATTGGTTTGATACTCATGTTGAAGTTATGGGTTTTGGTAGAGGTACTAGAAATAAAAAAGTTAAATCAATTATTAAAGAACAAGTAATGAAATCATTATCAAAGGAGATATACTAATGACAAAAAAGAAAAAGAAAACTAAAGAGTG
The DNA here is from genome assembly GCA_002169755.1 of Candidatus Pelagibacter sp. TMED197. The sequence goes on from NHIU01000015.1 coordinate 4,979, forward strand.
GAATGAAGCAATAGATGATTTAGAAAATTATGAACATGAAGATTGTGGACATAGTGAAGATAAAACAAATAGTGTTTATATGTTTCATAATGTTAAACATGATTTACATTTATTCATAAATGCTGATGGTTATGAAACTGCAATGATGAAGTTTGATTTATGTAAATTTATAGATAGAAAAGATTGGAAGATATTTTTAGAATGTGGACATCAACCAGCTTAATTAACAATACAACTTACAGGTGAAAGGACCAAACAAATGTACTNTAAACCATTGATATTATTGGATAAAAAATATTTTATTACAATGTTCACTTGGCAAATGTTTACTTGTATAATAGAGATACTGTCATTTTATAAGACAGCATTTCACAAAACAATAAACATTTTAGAGGACATATATATGAGTAGTAAATTCTTTTTGAAAAAATCTTGGGTAACAGTTAATGTATGTGTAGAAGATTATTACAATTCAGGCAGTACATTAGAAGATGTAAAAAAGAATTTGAACTGGAGTAATTATTCAAACATAATTGAAAGAGAAGCTAAAGTTAATAGACATACTGTTGAGGAAATTGATGAAGAAACATACAAAAATAAAATTGAGAAATCCAATAGCACACCTATTACAAAGAAAAAAGTTTCACTTGAAGATTGTACCGAATAAGAAAAAGAAACTCATAGATAAATTGTTTGATAAAATGAAACATGATATTGAATAGAGATACTCCTCAAGGTATTAACACAAGTCAAGGTGAAGGTTCAGCTATAACTCCATGCGTACTTATGTACAGATGTGTTATAGTTAGAGCAATCATGGATGCACTTGATGTTGATATTCATGCATGGGGAAACGCAAGAGATAATATAATTAAAGACGCAAGAGATTGGTTTGATATTAAAGACCATCATTTTTGTTTGATTTGTGACTATGCAAATTTAGAACCTTCATTCATAGTAAAAAAATATAATCAACTTAGAGAAGCTAACGCAAAGAAATTATTTAGAGGTAAGAATTTAAATAAGTTTCTTACGCATTACATTTGTAGTTTTCATGAAGACCCAACAATGAGAAATAATTAGTATGGCTAAGAATACAAAGTTTGATTTAGACTTAGAGTATGGACAGATACGAGAAAAAAGAATAGAGAACTTACTTAAAGGTGGTAAGATAGAAATCAAAACTGAGAGGAGTTGGTGGAGAAAGACTGGCAACATTGCTATTGAATATGAATATAGAGATAAACCAAGTGGGATATTTAAAACAGAATCTAAATGGTGGTTTCATGTATTAGAATTAGATAACAATGAACATTGTATGTTAGTATTTAGAGTATCAAGATTAAAAAAGATTGTTAATAAATATAAGAAGACACACACAAAAAACATAGGAGATTACAGAGCAAGTAAATGCGTTGTAATTCCTCTTAAAGAATTGTTTAGTGAAGGATGTTATAAGCTATGATGATATTTAAAAAAGTAATTTTATTTTTAATGTTAATAAGTATAACAGTAATACTATTAACTGGTTGTTCATCTAATAAAAAACCAAAAAATATTCCATTAAGTATTGTTAAGAAAGTTATAACTGGATTAGATTAATGTTTAGTATATACGAAAAGATAATTGGTTATTGTTTATTATTTTATATGGGTTACATATTATTTCATATGATAGTAGGTACTTTTAAATAGTTATGAATAAAAGAGAAGACTTAGAAGAAGCTATAAGGTTATACAAAGACCAGTATATATGGCAACATATGACTAACAAAGAACTAGCTGATTATATAATACCAAGTATAGCATTAGACCAGTATCATTTATTTAAATATGAAACTACTGGTGTTGCTTATGCATTTACTAACTGGGCTTTTCTTAGTGATGAAGCTGAAAAAAGATTTAAGAAGACAGGAATTGTAGAAAGATTTGATTGGGATAGTGGTAAAAATGTATGGCATATTGATACAATTAATACTCATAAAGGAAAGATAAAAGATATTTATAAGTGGACTGCATATAATTTTTTAAAGATATTACCTGAAGATACTAAAGTTAATTGGATAAGATTAACTAAATCAGGTGATGCAATTAAAAGATTAAACAAGATGACAATAAAACAAGGGGTGCGAAAATTTAAATGAGTGATAAAGATTTACTTAGAGAATATAAAAATACAATAACAGATTTAACTAAAGATAAGAAAGAGTTAACTGATACTATAGAAGAAAAAGATTCTCGAATTAAAAAAATTTTGATACAGCTTGAACAAGCTAATCAGGATGTGCAATCAACAGGTAAAAAGATTGCAGAACTTGAGAAGAAACTCAACAAAAAACAAACAATCAAAAGAGTAATAGATGAAAAGATAACCGAAGTACTTGAAAACATTGAAGAAAATAAAGACTCTGAAAGTGTTGACAAGGATGAGTAATTTATGTTATACATTCATTATGAAAAATGATAAATTAATAATAAACAATAAAGGAATAAACATATGGCGATAATTGAAGGCACAGCTTATTGGGCTTCTCTGACACGACCAAACGAAAAGTTTGAACCTATGTGGAGAATTGATTTAGCAGTTGATTCTAAAGACGCAGAGGACTTTAAAGGTCAAGGAATTTCACTAGCAGAAACAACTGTTGATGAGAAAACTATATCTAATATAGTTAGATTTAAAAGAAAAGTTACTAAAGCTAATGGCGATAAAAATACGCAACCACAATTAGTGGATGCAGATAAGAAACCATTAGATAAAATAGTCGGTAATGGTAGCAGAGTTAAGGTGATGTATAAACCTTACGAATGGAACTTCAAAGGTAAGAAGGGTGTAGGGTTAGACTTACAAGCTGTCCAAGTACTAGACTTAATAGAGTATACACCTAAAGAGGACTTTACTGTTGAAGCAGGAAATACTTCTAATGGAAGTGTTGACAACATAAAGGAATTTTAGTATAGTCAAGCAGTCATAAAAAATATGGCTGTCATTTTTCTACTCCTAGGAGGGTCGGCTTGTAGTTGGTCGGCTCTCCTTTTTTATGTGAAAGGAATTTAAATTAATGAGGGTGCAAATGAATGAACAAAATAAAAATGGCTTTGTAAAGTATCACTTACCTTGTCCATTATGTAGTAGTAGTGATGCAGTTTCTGTTAATGCTGACAACTCAGCTTACTGTTTCTCATGTCAAGAATACATAAGAGATTATAATTTAGAACAAGAACCTACAATAGTTAACAGAGAACATGAGAAGAAAGATTTTGTAGGACAATCAGACTTTGCTGAAATCATAGATAGAAATATAAAAGCAGAAACTTGTAAGAAGTTTGGAGTGACTGTTAAGATTGATAGTGTAGGTAATATAACTAATCATTACTATCCTTATCATGATAAACAAGGTGCAAAGATAGGAACTAAAACTAGGTTTACAAAGTTAAAAGAATTTAGTATTCAAGGTAATACAAAACATTCTGGATTATTTGGTGAACATCTATTTAGTAAAAATAAATATTGTATAATAACTGAAGGAGAATTAGATTGTCTATCAGCTTATCAAATGTTTAAGACAGATAAGTATGAGACACCAGTAGTTAGTATTAAGAATGGAATTACTTCAGCAGTTAAAGATGTTAAGAATAGTTTAGATTGGTTAGAACAATTTGATAATGTCATTGTAAATTTTGACAATGATGAACAAGGTAAAGAAGGAGCATTAAAGGTAGCTGAATTATTTAGCCCAGGGAAATGTAAGATAATGCATTTACCAGAAGAATATAAAGATGCTTCAGATTGTTTAAGTAAAAATAAAATACAAGCTTATGTAAAAGCTTTTTGGGAAGCAAAAATATTTGCACCAGATGGAATTATAAATGCTAATAGTTTATTTGATGAGATAACAAAACCAACTATTAAATCATTTGTACAATATCCATTTGAAGAATTAAATAAAATAACTTATGGTATCAGACCATCTGAATTAGTTACATTTACTGCAGGTAGTGGCTTAGGTAAAACTCAAGTCATGAGAGAGATAGTACATCATATAATTAAATCAACACAAGATAATATTGGATTGTTAATGTTAGAAGAAACACCAGTAATAACTTCAAAAGGTTTGATGAGTATAGAAGCAAATCAAAGATTACATTTACCTGATGTACATTTAAGTAAAGAAGAAATGAAAACTTATTTTGATAAGACAGTAGGTACTGGTAGAGTATTTATGTTTGACCATTTTGGTTCTAACTCTATTGATAATATAGTATCAAGAGTTAGGTTCTTAGCTAAAGGTTTAGACTGTAAGTATATTGTTATAGACCATGTTAGTATTATTGTATCAGACCAAAGTCATGGTGATGAGAGAAGAGCATTAGATGAAATCATGACTAGACTTAGAACTCTTGTTCAAGAGACTGGTGTTGCTATGATGGTTGTGTCTCATTTGAGAAGACCAGATGGCAAAGGACATGAAGAGGGAGCAGCAACATCACTATCACAATTAAGAGGTTCAGCAAGTATAGGACAACTAAGTGATATTGTAATAGGTCTTGAAAGGGATGCACAAAATGATGACCCAGAAATTAGAAGTACTACTAGAGTTAGAGTATTAAAGAATAGATTTTCTGGATTGACTGGACCATGTAGTAATCTAAGATACAACAATGATACTGGAAGATTAGTTGAGGTACAGGCAAGTGACTTTTAATAAAGTTGTATTTGATATTGAGACAACAATGACTGCAGATAAAGTGTGGTGTATTGTTTGTAAACATGAAGATACATTTTATCAATTTAAAGAAAATAATTTACATAGGTTTGAAGAATTTATAAAACAAACTGAAGAAGTTATTGGACATAATATAATTGGATTTGATATACCAGTATTAAATAAATTTTTTGGTTATGATTTATTTAAGAATGTTAAGATAACAGATACACTTGTACTATCTAGATTATTAAATCCAATGATAGATGGTGGACATTCATTAAGAAACTGGGGAACTAAGTTAGGTCAAAGTAAAATAGAGTTTGAACAATTTGATTTCTTTAGTGAAGAAATGTTAAAGTATTGTAGGAATGATGTTGACTTAACACAAAGGTTATATAAATTTTTAATTACAAGAATAAAAGATTTTGGTTATTCAGTTGAACTTGAACATGAAGTTGCAAAGATAATACAGAAACAACATGAAAGAGGATTTAAGATTGATATAGTAAATGCTTATGCACTTCAAGCTAAGTTTCAAGAAGACATGAATGAATTACAAACTAAAGTTAGGGCTACATTTCCTCCATTAAAGATAGAAGAAACATTTATTCCTAAATCAAATAACAAAGCAAGAGGTTATGTAAAAGGAGTACCCTTTACTAAAGTTAAATATAAAGAATTTAATTTAGGTTCAAGACAACAGATAGGTGAAAGACTAATGAAGCTTGGTTGGAAACCAAAGAAGAGAACAGACAAAGGTCATGTTATAGTAGATGAAAAAGTTTTATCTGAGATAACTAATATACCTGAAGCTAAATTAATTAACAAATTCTTAATGCTTCAAAAAAGGATTGCCCAAGTTTCCTCCTGGGTAGAAGCAATTAAGGAAGATGGGAGAGTACATGGTAAAGTAATTACCAATGGTACTATTACTGGAAGAATGAGTCATCAAGCACCCAACATGGCTCAGATTCCTGCTGTGTACTCACCTTATGGAAAAGAATGTAGAGGATTATGGATAGTAGATAAAGGATTTAAATTAGTAGGAGTTGATGCATCTGGTTTAGAAATCAGAATGTTAGCACACTACATGAACGATAAGGAATATACAAATGAAGTTATTAATGGAGATATACACACAGCAAATAAAGTTGCTGCTGGTTTGGAAACAAGAGATGCAGCGAAGACTTTTATCTATGCCTTCATCTATGGAGCAGGGTCAAAAAAAATCGGAAGCATCATTGGAGGTTCGGAAAGAGATGGCGAAAGAGTTAAAGAAAAGTTTCTTAGAGCAACACCAAGTCTTAGACATCTACGAGAAAAAGTGGATGCAGTTGCTAAGTCTAACAGAAGATGGCTCAAAGGACTTGATGGAAGAAAAATCATCATCAGACACCC
>NHIU01000016.1 GCA_002169755.1 Candidatus Pelagibacter sp. TMED197
AAAAAGAAGGCAGAAAAGTTATATAAACGTGAACTCCAGAGAGCAGAATTACAAAAATCAAGACAGGCTTGACAATCATTTAATTATAGTGTAGGTTATATATATGGCTTATTCGTGGAAAAAAGGTATGTCTATTGATGACCAATGGCAAAGTTGGCAAGAACACAATCCATTAGACAAGATACCAGATATAGATACAGAAACATTAAAAGAGGCAGTTATAAAAGACTTATCTTATGTTTCTAAAATGGATGTTAAAGAATATACTTTATATCAAAAGTGGTGTGAGGTACACGACAAATATCCTACGCAAGAAGTCAATAGTTTTTTTGATGACAAACCTACATTATTAAATCCTGACCAAGGTGCATTATTACAAGAGATTAAAAATAACTTTTGGTTACCTGAAGACCAAGAAGAATATCTTTATTTAGAACCTGAATTATTATGGACAGATGGTGATGATGTAAAATCTATTACAGGTGCCAATATGCCAGCAATTTGGAATGGTATGAGAACATTTTTATCTACTATGAAAAACAATAGTAATATTGGTAGAAACCTAAACTTTTTAATTAGAGATAAGAAGACAAAGAAATATCTTGGCCTTACCTGTATGTCTAGTGATTTTTTAGACCTTACACCTAGAGATAATTATATTGGTTGGGAAAGAGTTGCAAAAACTCAAAGAATGATTAATCATACTTGTATCGGTAGTACAATTGTACCAATACAACCATTAGGTTATAATCTAGTAGGTGGTAAACTATTAGCATTATTATGTCTATCAGATACGGTTGAGAAGACCTGGGAATATCAATATAAAGATAAACTAGCAGGTGTTACCACAACTAGTTTATATGGTAAAACTAAAGAGATACCATTATCTCAATATGATAGATTAAAATACTGGAAGAAAATGGGTTGGACAGCAGGTAGTGTATCATATGAACCACTTAAACCAACTAGAATGATGATACAAAACTGGTTAAAGAAACAACATACTTACAAATACTTTGAATGGTATGTTGCAAAGAAAGACACAGGTCAACCACATAAAAGAGACCATAGAAATAGGTCACATACATTTACATATAATCAATTAGGTATAGATAAAAAACTAATTAAATCAGAACACGCTAGAGGTATATACTTTGGTGAATTATATGAAAATACTAAAGAATTTTTAAGAGAAGAGATAAAAGAAGATAAATTAATAAGAAAATTTGACAATTCAGTAGAAGCATTAACTGATATATGGAAAAACAAGTATGCCAAAAAGAGATTGGCTAGTTTAACCAAACAAAATAGAATATCAAAAGAGACACATTTTTATGATGATATTATCTATATGAATTGGGAAGATACAAAAAACAAATACTTGAGCGAAGTAGGGAGATAAATAAATGCAATTAAACGAGTATCAAACTCAAGCAAAGAACACGGCGATATACCCAAAAGACAAAGCGATGGTCTATCCAGCACTAGGTTTAGCAGGCGAAGCAGGTGAAGTTGCAAATAAAGTAAAGAAAGTGCTCCGTGATGGAACAAAAATTAAAGATGTTAGTAAAGATATCGCCTCTGAAATTGGCGATTGTCTCTGGTATCTCAGCGTATTGGCTGGTGATATTGGTTGGGACTTGGAATCTATTGCTAAATTAAACATAGACAAACTACAAGATAGAGCGAATCGTGGGAAACTAACAGGTTCCGGCGACAATCGGTAGCGAGAATCTATCAAAAAAGAACAATACCAGAACAAACAATAGGCGGAAAGCGTTATGGACCGTAGAAAATAAAACGCTTGACATTTGCGAATCTTTCCTTTAGGATGGATTTATATGATGAAAAAGGACACTACTATGATTAATCTTGATGTCAAAGGCTATCTTGCCAAATTGATTGCTTCAGAAAACATTACAATCCAACATAACAAAGTTAAGACGGCTTCTTTTGATGTCAAAAATCGTATATTGACTTTGCCTATTTTTAAAGAAAAATCAGGTGATGTATATGATATGTTGATTGCTCACGAATGTGCTCACGCATTATGGACACCATATAAAGAATGGGCAGAGATTTGTGAAGATGATGAGTTAAGAGCATATGTAAATGTCCTTGAAGATACTAGAATTGACAAATTGATACAGGCGAAATATCCTGGTGTTGTTAGAAACTATGAAAATGGTTTTGATATATTAGATAAAAAGAATTTCTTTGGTCTTATTGGTAAAGATATCAATAAGTCATTAATGTTAATTGACAAAATTAATTTGAGAAGTAAATCATTAAATAGATTACCTTTCATATTTGCTCCTGAAGATAAAAAATGGTTAGCAATGGTTGACAATATTGAGACTTTTGATGATGTTGTTAGCCTTGCTAAACAGATGTTAAACTGGCAGAAAAAACAAGTTGAGCAAATGAAAAAATTACCAGATTTTGATAATCATATTATTGCTAAAACTTATGAGTTAAGTGAAGATGATGATGAAGATTCAGATGATGACAATGGCAATGATGATGGTCAAGGTTCAGGTTCAGACGCTGAAGAATCAGATGACGCCGCTGATGAAAAAAATGATTTCAATAATTTCGGTGACCAAAAAGCAGATACTCAAAAAGATACTAAAGAGTCTGGTGAAAGTAAATCTTCTAATACTAATAAAGATGATAAAGAAGATTCAAAAGGCGAAGCAGATACATATGCTAAAGGTGCCGGTGGTAATGACGTTGGTGAAAAATTATTAAAAGTGGTGACTCAAGATTCTTTTGACCAAAAAATAGAACAATTATTAGATAAAGAAATTAAAGGTTTCATATATGGTAGTATTCCAAAACCTAAATTAACAGGTGAAAACTCTGGTTTAACTTCGTATAAAGACTTTATAAAAACTTTTGATGAGTTTAAATATAAAGAAACTTATGCTGATGTTCCAAAATATGACGCTTGGTTGCAAAACAAGTATAAAGAATTTTTAAGAGAAAACAAAAAAACGGTTTCATATCTAGTAAAAGAATTTGAAATGAAAAAAGCTGCTACTGCTTATAAGAGAGCTAGTACAGATAAAACTGGTGTTATTGACCCATTGAAATTAAAGAATTATAAATTTAGTGATGATATCTTTAAAAGATTAACTATCTTACCTGATGGTAAAAATCACGGTCTTATGATGTTATTAGATTGGTCAGGTTCAATGTCTGATTGTTTATCTCATACGGTACACCAATTAATAAACTTGGTTGAGTTTGTTAGAAGAGTACAAATACCATTTGAAGTTTACTTTTTTACAAGTGAAAGAAAAAACTACTCTGCTTGGGACGGTAAAAAATATGATAAATGTTTTGAGTACAAAGATGGTGATTGGATGTTTGAAGATTTTAATTTAGTTAATTGTGCCAGCCATAGAATGACTAAAAAAGAATTAGATAAAGCTATGTTCTATATGTTTCATATGGCAGATTATTATGATGATAGATATGGTCCTTATAGAAAAGATTATGATTATAGAAATTCAAAACCTAATTCATATAGTATACCAAATGAATTCAATCTTGGTAATACACCATTAAATGAAGCATTAATTTATTTCAATAGTTTGATACCAGCATTTAAGAAAAAATACGGTATTGAAAAAATGACTTTAATTACACTTACTGATGGTGGTGCTAACGGAATATCTCACTCAATATATGGTCAACAAAAAGATGACCATTATTATGATAAAAAAGAAGTATTTAAAATTGATGGTAAATCTTTGACATCAAGTAATAGTTATTCAAGAGACTTAACTACAATGTTATTAGACCATATGAAAGAAAAAAATGACTTATCAGTAATTGGTTTCTATATTCTAAAAAGAGTTAGAAAGTGGGACCTTGAAAGATATGTTGACGCTGATAATTATTATGAACGTGAAAAAGGTTATATGAAATTAAGAAAGGAAATGACTAAAGATAAAGCTTGTGTTGTTCCTCACGAAGGATATGACAAGTATTTCCTACTTAATGGTAAATCAATGAATGTTGAAAATTTTGATATGAGTACAGAGACTATCAAAAAAGGTACAGCGTCTGAACTAAAGAGAATCTTTGGTAAATCTATGAAGAATCGATTGGTTTCCAGAGTTGTATTAAATAAATTCATACAGGAGGTCGCATAAAATAATGCTTTTTAATGGCTTGACAAATGCGAATCAGTATGATAGGATATATGTATAAATTAAATGAAAACGAAAGGACAATACACTATGTTAAATACTAAACAACAAGAGTTTGTAGACCACGCTGTAGCAAAGTTTGGCACAAACGAATTGACCGTTTCGCAACTTAAAGAGGCAAACAAAAAGTTTGGCTGTAAGTATGCTCCACAATGGTTGATTAAAAATGGTGATTACAAGATTGGTAAATCATTATTTAAATTACCTACGGAAAATGATGTAGATAATACTAAAGACTCTGGTGAGTCTGAAAAAGTTTTACCTACTCAAACTATTTCTAAAGAGGCCGCTTTTGTGGTTTCATCTTTAGTTGGCGATATCGTGCCTAAAAAAGACCCGATATTCGTATCGTTTGGTAATTATCCCGATTTAAAATCAATTATCAAATCTAATATGTTTTATCCTGTGTTTATTACAGGTTTGTCTGGTAACGGTAAAACAATGGGTGTAACCCAAGCGTGTGCCGAGGCAAAAAAAGAACTTATTAGGGTTAACATTACTATTGAAACAGATGAAGATGACCTTTTAGGTGGTTATAGACTTAAAGATGGTCAGACCGTTTGGCAAAATGGTCCTGTTATTGAGGCGATGGAGAGAGGTGCTACTTTACTTCTTGATGAGATTGACCTTGCAAGTAATAAGATAATGTGTTTACAACCTATTTTAGAAGGTTCTGGTATCTTTGTTAAGAAGATTAACAAATTTGTTAAACCTAAAAATGGTTTNAATGTTATTGCTACTGCCAATACTAAAGGTCAAGGTAGTGATGACGGTAAGTTTATCGGTACTAATGTTCTTAACGAGGCGTTTTTGGAAAGATTTCCAATTACCTTTGAACAGAAATATCCAAGTGCTAGTATAGAGGAGAAAATCCTTGTTAATACTCTTGCTAAGTCTGGTAAAAAAGACAAAGACTTTTGTAAGAAATTGGTAACTTGGGCTGATGTAATCAGAAAAACCTACTTTGATGGTGGTGTTGATGAGATTATATCAACTAGAAGATTGGTACATATCATACAAGCCTATTCAATCTTTAACAAAAAAGTTAAAGCAATTGAAGTTTGTACTAACAGGTTTGATGATGATACAAAGAATTCGTTTATGGAGTTATACACCAAAGTTGACGCTGGTGCCTCTGCTACACAAATAGCAGAACAGCAAAGACAAGCGGAAGTAGATTCCCAAACGAATGAAGAGGACGAGTCTTCGGATGACGAAGAAGTTATCTAAAACTCTATCATAGTGTAAGTCCTTGGAGGAGGGAGTAGTGTCCCTCCTCCGTTTTTACACCGAAAGAATTTATGTTTGATATAGGAAGCGCAGTATTATTTTTAACTTTTACAATACCAATATCTATTTTGGTAATGTATGTTATATTAAGATGTATTAATGCAACAGATAAAGATAGAATTGAGAGGAGGTAATTGATTTGACAATTACGGTTGAAGTAAGAAAAGGTAATCTTGAAAAGGCTATGAGAGTATTAAAGAAAAAAGTAGCCAAAGAAGGGATTATTAAGACTCTTAAACAGAAGCAATACTATATAAAACCTTCTGAAATTAAGAGAGAAAAGAAAAAAGAGGGTATCAAGAACTTCAAAAAGAAGATGAAGAAACTTGAACTTACAAGAGGTTACTAATTTCCCCGCCTGTGCCTAGATGATGATAAATATAGATGAGCAGGCTACTCGTAAGACCTGCTGGCGTGGAGAGGCGACCAGAGCCTGTTAATTCTATTAACGAACTGGTGAGTTTAGGTGGTTCTCTAAAAACCACCACAGAATTTTAAGTTTCAGGCTCATTGGCCTTCGTAGCGCTGATAAAATGCAATGTCCAGGTTGGACTAGAGTAAGTGAAAATGTGGGGTAAGACCTATTAGTATAAAGAGGGTGAGGCCTACCTCTGCCTGAATGTTGTTAAGGTGTAGCGAGAGTGAACCTTAATGGTGGATTGTTTTAGCATTTGCGCTTAGTTTCGCCACCTGTAAAAAACAAACTAAAGCTGCTGTGCGATTTTGGTAGTTTACGCCACAAATATTAAAACTACCACTTGAAATTTATATAATAATGATTATATAAATAATAATGACAATGCCTTATAGGGTTGTCAGTAAGAATGAAAATAACTTTGCTTAACAAAGGAGGTTACAATGACCAATAGAGCAATATCACTTTTCAATCAATTAAGACCAGTATCAGTAGGCTTCGATAATGTTTTCGACCATTTTGAAAGAATGTTTGAAGATGATTTTATCACAAATATGCCTAGTTTTCCACACTATAATATAGTAAAAACTGGAGAGAATAAGTACGATATAGAAATCGCACTTGCTGGCTACAATAAAAAAGATATTGAAGTAGAACTTAAAGAGGGAATACTTACAATAAAATCTAAAAAAGAAGATACAGAGAAAACTAAAGACGGTGAAATCTTGCATAAAGGTATCGCTAAAAGGTACTTCTCAAAAGCTTTCACAATCGCTGATGATGTAAAAGTCAAAGGTGCTGAGTTGAAAGATGGTCTTTTAAAAGTATCTATGGAAAGGGTAATACCGGAACATAGAAAAGCAAAAACAATAGACATTAAGTAAGTCTAATTTACAGAGGCGTCTCAGCATTGACATTGAGACGCCTTTGTTGTATAAATAGGATTATACGGCTAACAAGTGGCGTTTATGCCCTTTGTCGTAATTTTAAAAGGATATAAAATGAATATAAAAAAACTAACAAGGGTACGTCTAGAGTCCCCCGGTTGCAAATACAAAGAGACTCTTTTACTTCAAACAAAACTAATCAAAACAACAACAGATGATGATGGTCAAACCATCAACAAGGCAAGAAAAAAAGGTGGTCTTGATAAAGAACACGTAAATAGACTTGAGTCTTCTCTTGCAAAAGGTATTGACTATTCTAAAAACCCACCTATTGTTGTGAGAAAAAATACATTAGGAAAAAATGGTGAAAAGTTTGAATANGTTTTAATAACAGGTCATCACAGAATGGAAGCTTTTAAAAATCAAGGAATCACGGAGTGGTTATTTGATGTTTATGAAGTTGGTACAAAAACTATTCCTTTTGACCTTGCTAAATCATCTTTACAAATAAGAGAAAATGACCACACACCAGAGTTGGCAAATACAGCTGATGACTTGGTAAATATTATTTCTTATTTAATAAGTAAGAATCACTTAACAAATTCTGAAAAAGAAATTAAACAATATCTACAAGAAAATGTAAAAAATTTACATTGGGCAACTGAAGCTAAAGTTGTTAGAAAAGCCGTTAGAAAAAACGGTGCATATCAAGATATTAGAACATATACTTTTAATGAAGTTAAGACTATTCTTGAAAATGATAATAATAATTATGTACATAGTAATGAACTTGATTCTAAAAGAGAAAAATATGGTGCTACGGTCCTAGAAGGATATGAGTATGAGTTTTTATCTACAGCAATCAAATCATTTGGTCAAACAAACGTACCATCTTATTTTCTATGTCATACAAACGCACCTACTGAAAAACGTTCATTAAAAGATAGACGTAAAGGTATGAAGAAAAACCTAGAACTTATGCAACTAGGTATCTTAAAGGCAGTTGATTATTTCAAAGAGAATAATAAATGGCCTTGGGAAATTGAGGCATTTTTTGGTCAAAACGTAAAGGATAAAGAACAAACCTTTATAAAACCAGAGGATATAAATTAATAATATGACTATCAAAGGAGCATTGACAAATAGATGTTCCTTTGATATATTAAATAATGCGGCTATCGTATAAAAGTATTACGGCGGGTTACCAACTCGCAGACGTNGGAGCGTTACCNACTAGCCGCTCCAAAAATNAATTATGAGGAGAACTATATAATGCAANTATCAAGTGATACNNTTGCCNTACTAAAAAANTTTTCTGANATNAANCAGAATATTTTAGTAAAACCAGGCAANACNATNCAAACTATCTCCACTTTGAAAAACATATTAGCACANGCTGATATTAAAGAGAAGTTTGAANANGAGTTTGCTATCTATGANTTGCCAGAATTTTTNAGAGCNTATGACTTATTTGATAAGTCAGANNTNAAATTTAANGGTGNTCANAATATGANNATCAAAGACGCAAACGGAAGACAATCAATNAAATATTNNTTTGCAGATAAATCGGTTGTAGTAGCACCTACAAAAACGATNACTATGCCAGATAAGTATGTAACCTTTACGCTTAAGAAAGANNANTTTNNTAAACTTATGCGTGGTGTTNCNACTTTANNTTTACCNGANATTGCNNTNAAAGGNGATGGTAAANANATNAGNNTNGTNGCTNTNGATAANAANACACCATCNAANGACTANTCAATANTTGTNGGTGAATCNGATAAGAAGTTTANTGCTTACTNTAANACAGAAAACTTTAANATGATNCAAGANGATTATGATGTAGCAATTTCAAAANNNAANATAAGNCATTTCATNANNAANAGTAAACCAATTCAATATTGGGTTGCNNTTGAACCTGANTCTGAATTTTANATNNNAGGNNTCATATGAGTGANTTTNTNTGGGTTGAAAAATACCGTCCTAAAAAAATACGTGATTGTATNTTANCTGAAGATACTAAAAAAACNTTTNCAGAGTTTNTAAAACAAAAANANATACCNAANNTACTNCTATCTGGTACNGCNGGTACAGGTAAAACTACNGTNGCANNNGCNTTATGTGAAGANNTAGGTGNTGATTANATTNTNATCAATGGTTCAGANGAAGGNCGNCANATTGATACNTTAAGANANAAGATTAAAAACTTTGCNTCTACCGTATCNTTAACNGANNNTTCAGCACATAAAGTNGTNATNNTAGATGAGGCNGACTATATGAATGCTGAGTCTGTNCAACCTGCTTTAAGAAACTTNATAGAGACNTTTCATANNAATTGTAGATTNATATTTACTTGCAANTACAAAAGNAANATTTTACCAGCATTACATAGNCGTTGTACNNTTATTGANTTTNNAATNAAGAATGGTCAAAAAGTAAAAACAGCACAGGCGTTTTTAAAACGGCTAGGTAAAATACTTGATGAGGAAGATGTCAAATATGAAAACAAGGTACTTGCTGAACTAATCCAAAAGCATTATCCAGACTTTAGACGTACCATAAATGAACTTCAAAGATACTCGGTCAGAGGTCAGATTGATAGTGGTATATTGTTTAGTCTATCAGAAGCCAACACAAAAGAGTTGGTTAAGATATTAAAAGAAAAAAGATTTAATGATATGCGAAAATGGGTAATAAATAATCTTGATAAAGAACCATCTTCTTTATTTTCAACAATATACAACTTATTGTACACAAATTTAGAGGGGAATTCTATACCTCAAGCAGTATTAGTTATTGCTGGGTATCAATATAAATCCGCCTTTGTTGCTGACCAAGAGATTAATATGGTCGCTTGTTTGACAGAGATAATGGCAAATTGTAAGTTTAAGTAAAATGATATTAGCAATAAGAAAAATAATCGTAAAAATAAGAATGGCTTATGCAGATATAAGAGGTCACCACGGTAAAAGGTGGAACTATGAGCCAGGTGATNATTATATGGGCAGAGCGAATGTACGAACTAAAAGATTATCTAAAAGCGATTAACGAAACCAAAACTCCACTACTAGATAGTGATGATACAACGTGGGTAAAAAAGTATCCTCCGTTTATAATCAATCGTTGTCTATCTATGTTCTATGATACCATAATGCACAGCAATGAAATGAACGGCTTGCATTTTCTACCAAAGCGTATGCAATTTCACTATTTAATAAATAGTATCCGAAAGAAGAAGCGATTTGGTGGGAAGTGGCTATCTCAAAAGAAAGTCAAAGACCTTGAAGTAATCAAAGAGTATTATGGATATAGTAATTCAAAAGCAAAAGAAGCTCTTAACCTACTTTCAGATGACCAAATTGAAAATATAAAATTAGGCCTGAAAAAAGGTGGGAGAAATAAAAAATGAGTGAAAATACTATTGANTGGTCACCTGAGCAAATGCTTGAGGTCACTATAAAACAACCAGATGACTTCTTAAAAGTCAGAGAAACCCTTACAAGAATTGGTGTAGCAAGTAGAAAAGACAAGACATTATTTCAATCTTGTCATATATTACATAAACAAGGTAAATACTTTATTACACATTTTAAAGAACTATTTGCTTTAGATGGTAAAAAGTCCACATTGGTGGAAAATGATATTCAAAGAAGAAATACAATCGCATTATTATTACAAGACTGGAATTTAATTGATATTGTAGATAAATCTAAAGTAGAAAATAAAGCGCCGTTATCACAAATTAAAGTCTTGCCATTTAAAGAAAAAAAAGAATGGACTTTAAACGCTAAATATAATATAGGTAAAAAACCAACTGAAACGGATAAAGATGGCAACAATGCAGGTCAGCAAGTTTAAAGACTACATCACAGAAGCTAAAAAAGATTTTTTAAGGTTACTGATTATTACAGATGAACCTGAAGAGGCAAAGACTTTTCATACTGCTGATAGATTGCAGGAAGAATGTGATAAGTTAGGTTATCCACACTATCTATTCAAACTTACAGGTGGTTATACATCATTAGAAAATGGTGTCCGTAGATTTCATAACAAAGANGATAAAAAAGGTTTTGAAGTAGGCGCAATGACCGTTGCTGTTGTTCGTGGTAGTATTACACGTAAAGATAGTTGGTTAGATTTTGTTTCTATTCTTGAAAGAGCAAATGCAACTCTTGTAAATCCTAGAACTACAATTAATATGTGTGCTGACAAATATAGAACAGCATTAAGACTTGCAGATTATGGTCTAACACAACCTCAAACAAAACTAATTAATGACCCCGAAAAATCAAATGAGATAGTTGAAGAATCAGGTATTAAGTTTCCTTTAATTATGAAAACTTTGAGAGGGTCAAAAGGTGTTGGTGTTTTATTTGTAGATAGTCCAAAAGGTTTAGATTCAATTGTACAACTTATACACAAACAAGATGAAGACGCAGATTTATTAATACAAGAATATATTAAAACAGAATATGATGTCAGAGTACATATANTAGGTGGTAAATTTTTAGCNGCTATGAAACGACCTGTAATTGAAGGAGATTTTAGGTCAAATGTNTCGCAAGGTTCTAAACCANAAAATATTAAANTAACAGAATTAGAAATAGAACAATGNTTANTAGCNTCNAANGCAGTNGGTGGNTATTGGACTGCTGTTGANTTTATACCNAGTAANNANAGAGNAAANNAACCACCNTATTTTCTTGAAGTAAACTCTTCNCCTGGTACAGAGGGTATTGAAGACGCTACTAAAATGAATATTGCAAAAGAAGTNATTAAACATTTTGCTAAANNAGGANAATAGATATTCAGTNCCAACAGANTGTGGNTTTAAAGAAATTTTNACCATAAAACCTTTTGGNGAANTNNTNTCAAAATTTGATACGGGTAATTCTGGAATGCCAGTTATACACTCTGACAAATATAAAATTAATGGTAATAAGATAACTTGGTCTTTATTAGGTAAAACTTTAACAAGTGATATAATACGTAAAGAAGAAATTAAAGTTGGCGGTTTAAGAGACTATGATGAGACTAGATATGTGGTTAGCCTTGATGTAGAATTTGCTGGTGGTTTCTATAAAGACATAGAATTTACCATAGATGATAGAGAGGATAGAACTCCTATCTTGTTGGACCGTGCATTTATGAAGAGATTGAACGTAATGGTCAATCCACAAAGAAAATATGTGATAACAACCAAATACAGCATTGACTAATTAAAGTCTTTGTGTTAGGATAAGATTATGAAAAATGTAAAAATAATACGTTTACAAACCGGTGAAGATATAATAGGTGACGTTTCAGAGTCGCAAGGCTTGGTGAGTATCAAAAAGCCGTTCACTATCATACCAATGCAGGCACAACCAGGAAAACCAGTACAATTGGTTTTAACTCCTTGGATGCCTTATACAGATGATAGAGAACTTTCTATTGATGAAAGTAAAGTCATAACAATGGCAACACCAAAGTCTGATATACTAAAATCTTACGAACATAACGTAAGTGAAATAATTACTTCTAAACCTGGTTTAATAACGGAAACAACATTACCAAAACTTTAAAGTGGTAACGGTATATTTTATTAGGGCTAATAATGAGAAAGTCCGAGTAGAAGTATCAGAGGGTACTACCTTAATGCAGGCCGCTAAAGAGGCAAACATAAGGGAAATACCTGCTGATTGTGGTGGCAGTTGTGCTTGTGCTACGTGTCATATATATTTAAGTAATGCTTGGACACATATTCTACCTATTAAACAAAATAGTTTAGAACAATCATTATTAGAATATGAACGTGGTTATAAAGAAGGTGTGAGTAGATTAAGTTGTCAGATACAATTGACAAAAGATTTAAATAATTTGACGGTGAGATTAAGAGATAATGAACTTTTATAAAAATGTAATTGAACACAAAGGTAAACTTCTTATTCGTGGTGTACTAAACGGAAAAGATTATAAAGATAAAATAGATTTTGGTCCTACTCTCTACGCTTTATCACAACAAAAAACTAAAATAAAAAATCTACAAGGTCAGTTTTTAAAACCTATTACCTTTAATGATATTAGGTCTGCTAGACAATTTAAAAAAGACTATGGCGCTCAATCGCCATTGTTTGGTTTAGAAAGATATCATTATCAATATATTGGTAAAAATTATCCAGAGGCCATACAATGGTCAAAAGAACATATCAAAATATTTACATTAGATATAGAAACAGCCTGTGAAAATGGTTTTCCTGATGTAGAAAATCCTATTGAAGAGTTGTTATGTATCACGGTAAAAAATCAATCTAATAAACAAATTATAACCTGGGGTGTTGGCGACTATCATACAGATAGACCAGATGTTACCTATGTAAAATGTAAAAACGAAAAACAATTAATGTTTGAGTTTATGAAATTCTGGTTAAAAAACTATCCAGATATTATTACAGGTTGGAATACAAAATTCTTTGACTTGCCTTATTTAATGAATAGAATTAAATTAATTGCAGGTGATAAAGTTGCAAATAGAATGTCGCCTTGGAACTTAATCAATCGTGATGAGATTGTTGTAAGAGGCAGACCACAAACCGTTTATCAATTATTTGGTATTGTAATGTTAGATTACCTTGACTTGTATAAGTGGTTTATACCAACAAGACAAGAAAGTTATAGATTAGATTTTATTGGCGAACTAGAACTAGGCCAAAAGAAACACGAAAATCCTTTTGAAACATTTAAAGATTTTTATACTAAAGACTTTCAAAAGTTTGTAGATTACAATATTCAAGATGTTGAAATAGTTGACGCATTAGAAGATAAGTTAGGTCTTATTGATTTATCATTGACCGTTGCATATGAATCTAAAGTTAATTATGACGACATATTTTCGCAAGTTAGAGTTTGGGATACCTTGATTGCAAACCACTTGATGAAAAAGAACATAGCTGTGCCACCAAGAGAAGAACACTCTAAAGAAACAAAATACGAAGGCGCATATGTAAAAGAACCTCAACTAGGCGGCCATAATTGGATTGTGTCGTTTGATATAAACTCACTATATCCACATATTATTATTCAATATAATATTTCACCGGAAAAAATTATCGGTTCGTCTAGTAAAGGTGTATCTGTAAATAAAATGTTATCAAATACACCACTTGATTTTTTAAAAACAGAGGGTGCTTGTTTAACACCTAATGGTGCAATGTTTAAAAATGATAGTCAAGGGTTTCTACCTGAAATGATGGAAACAATGTACAATGAACGTGTCATTTACAAGAACAGAATGTTAAAGGCTAAAAAAGAATATCAAAAAACAAAAGACCCTAAACTTGTAAAAGAAATTTCACGTTGTCATAATATTCAATGGGCAAGAAAGATTGCCTTAAACTCAGCTTATGGTGCAGTAGGTAATCAATACTTTAGATACTATGATGTAAGACAGGCAAGTGGTATTACCACAGCAGGTCAGTTTATTATTCGTTTTATAGAAGATAAGATGAATGAATATTTAAATAAAGTATTACAAACACAAGGTAAAAAAGATTATATTGTTGCGTCTGATACAGATTCAATTTATGTTTGTTTAGATAAACTTGTAGAAAAAACTTGTAAAGATAAAACAGATGACCAGATTACAGACTTTATAGGCAGAGTATGTGATAGTAGATTAGAACCATATATTGAAAAATGTTTTGAAGAATTAGCCGACTATTCAAATGCTTTTAAAAATGCAATGGTAATGAAAAGAGAAGTTATTGCCAACAAAGGTATATGGGTTGCAAAGAAAAGATATATGTTAAATGTTATTGATGAAGAGGGTATTAGATTATCAAAACCTAAACTTAAACTTATGGGTATTGAGGCAGTTAAATCATCAACACCACAGGTTTGTAGAGGTAAAATTAAAGACGCAATTAAAATTATTATGTCAAAAAAAGAAAGTGATTTACACGATTTTGTTGCAGAGTTTAAAAAAGAATTTATAGCATTACCACCAGAAGCGATTGCTTTTCCTAGAAGTTGTAATAACTTAAAAAAGTATCGTGACCATAATAGTATTTTTATTAAAGGTACACCAATTCACGTTAAGGGTGCGTTGATATATAATCATCAAGTAAAAGAGTTTGATTTACAAAATAAATTTCCTTTTATACAAGAAGGCGACAAGATTAAATTTATTAAATTAGTAGAGGCAAATCCTTTTAAATTTGATGTTATAAGTTATATAACTAGTTTACCTAAAGAATTTAAATTACAACCATATGTAGATTATGAAACACAATTTGAAAAGACCTTTTTGGATCCTATGCGATTTGTATTACAAGCAATCGGTTGGGAACACGAACCAAAGGCAAGTTTAGAGGCATTTTTTGAATGAAATTATTTAAGTATAAGATAGACGATTTTTTTAAATGGGTCAAAGGTACAGAGTTAGTTGAACTAACAGACATAGATGTATCAGAGGATCCTGTAAGACCAGAATTAGATTTAGAATGGCGTTTAACTGCTGAAAGAAAAATCTATGGATTAAAATATGAAGACAATATTGAGGCCGTTGTTTGTGTTGCATATACAAATGAAGTACCAACAACCATTAGAGAAATGGATTATATGAGTCAAGTTGCTTGTCAAGATGGTCAATGTGGTAAAGTTGCTGTAGCATATACGGTATGGTCAAGAAAAAGAGGTGCAGGTAGAGAAATAATTAATAAGTTGTATGACTTTTTAAAATCAGATAGAGTTGAAACAAAAAGATTGGTAACTCTATCACCATTAACACCAATGGCCACACATTTTCATATTAGTAATGGTGCAAAACAAATAGCAATAAATGATACGACACAAAATTTTGAATATAAATTATGACAACATTTGATATTATAATATTTTATTTTACTTTATATTGGTCTTTTATGATAGGTAAATTTTTTGCCTATTCAAATATAAAATTATGGCAGTTTTTATTATTATGTTTTTTAGTTAAAATAGTAGGTATGGCATATGTTTCCTGATAAAAAATATGGTGTGATATATGCAGACCCACCTTGGTATTTTAAATCAAGGTCAAAGAAAGGTGAGGGTAGAAATCCTAATCAACATTATAATTGTATGGAGTTATTAGATATATGTAATTTACCTGTCAAAAATATATCTGCTGACAATTCAGTTTTATTAATGTGGGTTATTGACCCTATGTTAGACCTTGCATTTGATGTAATAGAAGCCTGGGGTTTTCAATACAAGACCGTAGGTTTTACTTGGGCGAAAACAAATAAAACTAATATGGGTATGTTTACCGGTTTAGGATATTGGACTAGAGGTAATCCAGAAATGTGTTTACTTGCAACAAAAGGTAAACCAAAAAGAATTAATAAAGACGTAAAACAATTAGTAGTAT
>NHIU01000017.1 GCA_002169755.1 Candidatus Pelagibacter sp. TMED197
CGGATCATCTGTAAGTTTTAAAAATATAGTGCTTACTATAAAAGACATGTTAAAGTTATATATAAAGACAAAAATTTTAAATGAAAAACAATTTTGAAAAGAAAAAGCTTTATTCTTTTGATAAAAACTACTCATCAACTATTTTTTTTAAGGAACCTGATAAATATAGAGAAATCGAAAAATTTTCAAAACTCTCAAAAGAAATTATAACTACTGGGGCAAATTATTCATATAGTCCTGCTGCTTTTGGAGAAGGAAGTTTGTCATTGATGTTAAAAAGATTTGATAGAATACTGAATTTTGACTTAAAAAAAAAAGAAATTACAGTTGAATCAGGTTTAATCTTGTCAAAGTTTTTAAATTTTTTACTTAAAAATAATTTATGGATTCCTCAGATACCAGGATATCCTTTTATTACTTTAGGCGGAGCAGTCGCTGCAAATTCTCATGGAAAATCTTGTGGCACTCACGGCACTATTAGAAATTCAATTAAAGGAATATTATTGTTTCATAAAACTAATGGCTGGCTAGAATTATCTGAAGAAAAAAATAAAGATATTTTCGACCTTACAATAGGAGGCCTTGGACTTACTGGCACAATAGTCAATATTACATTTAAATTGTCTAGCTTAGAACATAAACAATTTAACACCACTATAGATCAAGTCACTTCAGTTAAAGACTGTATAAAAAAATTAAAACAAGAATATCTCGAAGATACTTTTATTTATTCTTGGAACAGAGCAGATAATATTAAAAATTTTGGTAAGGGATTTATATTTAAAAATACTATCAACAACAAGACTTCAAAAAAATTTAGAAAAATAATTGAAAAAAGAAAAAACAACGTTTTTCATCTACCATTTGCACTATGGAATAAAACAACTATAAAAGTTGCAAATATAATGTATTCAATTTTGAATAAAATTCAAAAAAACAAAAGAAATGAGGAAATAGAAAAAGTAATATTTCCTTTTTTTGGAAAAGAAAATTATTTTAATTTTTATGGAAAAAAAGGATTTATTGAAAGCCAGCTGTTAGTACCAAATGAAAAATTAAACGAGTTTATAGATGAGTTTTTAAGTTTCTATAAATCATATAACCCGACTATTGCTTTATTTTCAATTAAAAATATGAGTGGTACACAAAAGTATTTGAGGTTTGAGGGTGATAAAGTATGTATTACTTTTGATTATGTAAATAATGACTTAAACCAAAAATTTTTAAGTGAAATTGATAAACTATGCATTAAATATAAAGTTTTACCATCGATAATCAAAGACTCGAGAATTAATAAACATACATTTGAAAATTGTTACGTTCAAGCCCAAGAGTTTAAAGACAAATTAAAAGGTTTTGATAAAGATAGATTATATAAATCAGAGTTATCAAAACGATTAGAAATATGAGTTATTTAATAATTGGTGCCTCTTCTGGATTGGGACGAGATTTAGCCTATACATTTGCTGAAAAAAAAAAATGATTTAATTCTTGTTTCTAGAGATGAAAAAGATTTAACAGCTACAAAGTCAGATTTAGAAATTAAACACAAAATAAATGTTAAAATTTTAAATTTTGATTATTCTTCTTTTAAGGAAATAAATTCACATTTATTTTCAGATCAAAAACTATTTCAAAATTTAAAAGGTATTTTATTTCCAATAGGCCATATGTACGAAAATGATGGTATTGATTTAGATATAGAAAAAATTCAATCGATAATATTTTCAAACTATTTGTCTACTGTCTATACAGTTTCAAAGTTAAAAAAAATATTAATATTGAATCAGGATACAACAATTGTAGGTTTCGGATCAATTTCGAGCTTAATTGGAAGACAAATTAATAGTAATTATGCTGCTGCAAAAAGAGCATTAGAATCATATTTTGAAAGTTTAGCATTTGAATTTAAAAAAAGTGAAATAAACGTCCAATTTTATATGCTAGGTTATCTGGATACTAACCTAGCATTTGGTAAAAATTTAAAATTACCTAAAGGGTCAACAAAAAAATTATCTAAAATAGTTTTTAAAAATAGGAAAGTTAAATACAAAAAAACTTATTTTCCATTTTTTTGGATACTAATTACTTTTTTATTAAAAATAATTCCTTTTTCTATATTATTAAAACTTAATAAATTTCTTAGATAATGACTAATTTAATTGACAATAAATTATTCTTAATAATTTTTGTAAGTTTTATAGCAAGAATTATTGCAACAATTATATTTGGCGATAAGTTAATCGATATGGAGTGGGGTATATTGCTTAACAATTTGGATAATAATGGGATTTTAAGCGTAAGGAACGTAGATGGCGTTCCAGTGCCCAATATTTTTATGCCTCCATTATATCCAATTTTTTTGTATGTAGTTAAATATTTTTTTAGTGACCCAGACATATTTCTTTTAATAATTAAAACTTTACAAATCATTTTTTCCTTAATTTCAATTTATTTGTTCTATAAAATTTTATTAGAGTTTTACTCACAAAATATTAGCTATATTGGAACGGTTATCTTTTCTTTTTTTCCTTTAAATATTTACTCGGTATCGCAAATTTCGTCTATAAGTATTCAAATACTTTTACTAAATCTTTTTCTACTTAGTTTTATAAAAATCTTTAAAGGCAAAAGTTTAATAAATTTAATTATATTTTCAATTTCTTCCGGATTATTAATTCTTTTAAGAGGAGAGTTTTTTGTTTTTGTGATTTTTTCATTAATTTATCTATTTCTCAGCCAAAAAGATTTAAAAAAGATTTTACTGGTTTTAATTTTGACCATACTGGTTGTATCACCTTATTTAGTGAGAAATTATCAAACATTTGGCGTAATTACAGTAACTAAATCAGCTGGTTATAATTTGTTAAAAGGAAACAACCCACTGTCTAAAGTTGAGGGAGTAGGAATGTTTGGTGCAGTAGAGAAAGTAGTACCTTCATTAAAATCAAAATTAGACGAATTAAATGCTCTAGGGCCTATTGATGAACATGATTTAATTAAAGATAAAATTCTTTTAGAGCAAGCAGTAGTGTATATTAAAGAAGATCCTCTAAGATACATAAATTTGTACTTCAAAAAAGCTTTGTCATTTATTTTTATTGATATTGACTCAACATATCCAAATTATTATTCGATTTTTAATATTATACCTAAAATACTAATATCTGTTACTACAGTAGTGGCAATATTCGTTTTATTTAAATTTCAAATCAATCTTTACAATTATTTTATTTTGTATTATTTAGCAAATATTGGATTATTCTCTTTTTTTTTCATATTACCAAGATATAATCTTTCATTATTAAGTATACAGATTCTTTTGAGTTTGTACTTATTAAAAACAATAAAATCAAAACTTTAAAGTAAAACAAATGAATATGTTTTCTAAACTACCATTAAATAAAGCAGTCATATTTTTTTTTATTTTCGTTCTGATAATTTTATTAGCATTATCGTTTATTTTATAAGTAGCCAAAAGCTAAAATTAATAAACCTAATATTATTCTGTAGATAATAAAAATATAAAAACTAAATTTTTTTATAAACTTTAAAAAATATTTAATTGTTAAAAATGAAAATATGTAAGATAAAATTATTGAAACAATATTTATAAAAGAAAAACTTATATTATCTGAATTTATAATGTTATAAAAACCAAATAAGGCAACTGCACCTAAAGTTGGAATAGATAATAAAAAAGAGATTTTGGCAGAGTCATATCTATAAAAGTTTAAAAATCTGCTGGCTGTAATTGTAATACCGGATCTACTTACCCCAGGAATTATTGATAAAATTTGAAAAAATCCAATATAAATTGCTGACTTTATTGTAAAGTTCTTCTTTATATTATTATTCATTTTAAATTTATCACTTATAAAGAGCAAAATTCCAAAGATTAGTGTAGTCCAACCAATTACTTTTATATTTCTTAATTGATCTACCAAATTAAATTTAATTACTATGTATCCTACCGTTATTATAGGCAAAGAAGAAATTATTATTTTGTAAAATAAAACTTTATTCTTTGCGAAACTTAAAATATCTTTACGAAAGTAAACTAAAACAGCAAAAAAAGAACCTATATGCAAACTTATGTCTATTGAAAGACTTTGATTTTTAAAACTTAAATATTCACTAATTAAAATAAGATGTGAAGATGAACTTATTGGAAGAAATTCTGTGATACCTTGTATTAGGGATAAAATAATAATCTCGATCATTCAAATACTTTTTAGATTTACAGCGTGTTGGTTTAATGACATTTGTTAATGCATATCAGGTATGCAAAAATTAATCACTATTTATAGGAGTTTTTCAATTAAAAGGTAAGTATTAATTACCTAAATGAGCTATTAAAATTAATGGTTTTCCATTAATTACATATTCTATGAGTAAAAAAATGCTGAAGTTTATAAACTTAGAAAAAGAAACTCCTCTTAAAAGAGATATAAAAAAAAGAAGTGAGGATTTTAAAGAAATATATGGTGACTACATAAATAGCAAAGCTACAGAGCAGTCAAGCAGATGCTCACAATGTGGAGTTCCATTCTGTCAAATACATTGTCCACTAAGCAATAACATTCCTGACTGGTTAAAACTTACAGCTGAAGGCAGAATGCAGGAAGCCTATGAGTTATCTCAAAGCACAAACAATATGCCAGAGGTATGTGGAAGAATTTGTCCTCAAGACAGATTATGTGAAGGTAATTGCGTAATCGAACAGTCAGGCCATGGAACAGTAACTATTGGGTCAGTAGAAAAATTTATAACAGACAACGCTTGGGAAAAAGGTTGGATAAAACCTTTAAAAATAAAAAAAGAATTAAAGCAATCTATAGGAATTGTTGGAGCAGGCCCTGCNGGNATGGCTTGTGGAGAAGANNTNAGAAAAAAAGGNTTNCAAGTAACTATATACGATAGATATGATAGACCGGGAGGNNTATTAATATACGGAATTCCAAATTTTAAACTTGAAAAATTTGTNGTNGAAAGAAGAACAAAACTTTTAAAAGANAGTGGNATNAAATTTGTACAAAATTTTGAGGTAGGNAAAAATCAATCNTTAAATGAACTCAGAGAAAAACATGATGCTATTTTAATTGCCACAGGNGTTTATAAAGCTAGAGAAATAGAGATNCCNGGACACAATTTGCAAAANATTTTTCCAGCNATGNANTTTCTTACAGCTTCTAATAAAAAAGGACTNGGNGATAAAGTTGAGTTATTTGACAATGGAANATTAAATGCTNAGGGAAAAAATGTTGTNGTAATCGGTGGTGGAGATACNGCAATGGACTGNGTGAGAACAGCGGTNAGACAAAANGCAAAATCAGTAAAATGCTTNTATAGAAGAGATAGAAATAATATGCCNGGATCGGCNAGAGAGGTAGGAAATGCNGAAGAAGAAGGAGTGGAATTTATTTGGNTAACAAGTCCAAAACAATTTNTCGGTAANCAAAAAGTTAGTGAGGTAGAAGTAAATAAAATGATTTTAGGAGAACCAGATTCATCTGGAAGAAAAAAACCTGAAATAAAAGTAGGATCTGAGTTCAAAATTCCAGCTGATATAGTTATAAAATCTTTAGGCTTTGATCCTGAAGATATTCCAAAATTATTTAATTCAAAAGAATTAGCAGTTTCAAAATGGGGAACCATAAAGATTGATTTAACTTCAATGCAGACAAATCTAGATGGAGTTTTTGCAGCGGGCGATATAGTGAGAGGCGCATCATTGGTAGTTTGGGCTATTAGAGATGGAAGAGATGCCGCAAAACAAATTGAAAAATATTTACAAAGCAAAGGAGAAAAAAAGAACAAAGCCGCTTAATAAAAATGAAATTATACAAAAAAAATAAAAAATTATTATCTGAAAATTTTTCTTATGATAAAAGAATGGAGCATGATGCCTGTGGAGTAGGTATGATAGCTTCAACTAACGGAAAAAAATCAAGAAAAATTGTTGAATATGGCATTGAAGCGTTAAAGGCTATTTGGCATAGAGGTGCGGTTGATGCTGATGGAAAATCTGGTGATGGAGCTGGTATTCAAATAGAGATTGCGCCAAATTTTTTTAAGGAAAAAATTGTAGCGTCAGGTCAAACTCCGGATGAAACTAAAAGAATTTGTGTGGGCATGGTGTTTTTACCAAGAACTGATTATTCAGAGCAAGAAAAATGTAGAGAAATTATTGAATATACGCTTTTAGAAAACAACTATCATATTTATGGTTGGAGACAGGTGCCAATTAATTCAAATGCCTTNGGCAAAACGGCTGAGCAAAGTCGTCCTGAAATTGCTCAAGTGATGTTTAAAAAAAACGAGATTCTAGCAACAAATGATTTAGAGAGAGATCTGTTTGAAACAAGAAAAAAAATAGAAAAACTTGCCACGAAACATCAATTGAACAATTTTTATATTTGTTCTTTTAGCTCTAGATCGATCGTTTATAAAGGGATGTTCCTTGCTGAAATGTTAGACGAGTTTTATCCTGATTTAAATGACAAAAAACTAACTTCAAGATTCGCAATTTTTCACCAAAGATATTCTACTAACACTTTTCCAAGCTGGGATTTAGCTCAACCTTTCAGAACTTTAGCGCATAATGGAGAAATAAATACTTTAAAAGGCAATATTAACTGGATGAAAATCCACGAGCAAGATATGTCGAGCTCTTTATTTAAGAATGTAAAAAATTTACAACCAGTTATAAGCAGTACATCTGACTCAGGAGCCCTCGATAATGTTTTTGAATTATTAACTCATTCAGGAAAATTAGCTCCATTAATAAAACTTATGATGATACCTGACGCGTGGTCAAAAAGAAGCAAAACAGTAAAAAAAAGTCATCAAGATTTTTTTAATTTTCTCAATAGTACGATTGAACCTTGGGATGGACCAGCAGCAATTTGTGCGACTGACGCTAAATGGATTTTAGCCTCTACAGATAGAAATGGTCTTAGACCTTTAAGATACGCAATTACATCAAAGGATATGTTTTTTGCAGGCTCTGAGACTGGAATGATTAATATACCAGAAGAAGAGATTATCGAAAAAGGAAAATTGGGGCCAGGTCAAATAATTGCAATTGATTTAAAACAAGGAATACTTTTTAAGGACAACGAGATTAAAGACTTATTAGCAAAAGATTACAAGAAATATAATAAACAAATTGTTGATCTTGACAAAAAAATCTCAATTGAAAGTGAAAAAGCTAATTTTACCGGGGAAGAATTAAAAAAAAGACAATATCTTTCTGGGCTAAGCATTGAAGATTTAGAATTAATTTTACACCCAATGGCCGAAGAGGGGAAAGAAGCATCTGGATCTATGGGAGATGATACTCCAGTTGCAGTCCTTTCTAGTCACTACCGACCAGTTTCGCATTATTTTAGGCAAAATTTCAGCCAAGTTACTAATCCTCCCATTGATTCATTAAGAGAAAACAAAGTAATGAGTTTAAAAACTAGATTTGGAAACTTAGGAAATATTTTAGATTTTGANAATTTAACTNAAGAAAANATNTNNGTNTTNGATAGTCCNATATTANCNAATTCNNAANTAANAANATTTAAAAAAGTATTTTCTAAAAAATTAAAAGAAATAGATTGTACTTTTGAAATAAATTCTTCTCTTAAAGACCGAATTGAGTCAATTAGAATAGAATGTGAAACTGCTGTAAGAGAAGGCATCTCAACTTTAATCCTATCTGATAAAAAAATTTCAAGTCAAAGGGCAAGTATACCAAGTGTGCTTACAGTTGGTGCAATTCACTCCCATTTAATTAAAAATGGACTAAGAGGATTTTGCTCTTTAAATGTTGAGTGTTCTGATGCATTAGATACTCACTCATTTGCTATTTTAATTGGAGTTGGCGCGACTACAATAAATCCTTATTTGGCAATCGATAGTATCCAACAAAGATATGAAAAAAAACTATTTGGCAAGTCTGATTTCGAAAGCTGTGTTATTAAATTTAAAAAATCAATTGACTCTGGACTTTTAAAAATCATGTCTAAAATGGGAATATCTGTGATTAGTTCCTATAGAGGAGGATGTAATTTTGAAGCTGTAGGCTTAAGCAGAGGTCTTGTATCAGATTATTTTCCTGGCATGTCTTCAAGAATTTCAGGCATTGGAATATTAGGTATTGAAAAAAAGATAAAATATTTACATAAAAAATTTTTAGAGCAAAATATTTATACTTTACCTATAGGGGGACTATATAGATATAGAAAAAGCGGGGAGGATCACCAACATCAAGGAAATTTAATACATTTACTTCAAAGCGCTGTTGGAAATGGATCATATGAACTTTATAAAAAATATTCTAATGGGATAAATGATTTACCTCCAATAAATTTAAGAGATTTACTTAAGTTTAAAAGTGAAAGAAAACCTGTTAATATCAGCGAAGTTGAAACAATAAACGATATATTAAAACGTTTTGGAAGCGGAAGCATGTCCCATGGTGCTTTATCCGCTGAAGCGCATGAAGTGCTTGCTACCGGGATGAATAGAATTAAAGGAGCATCTTGCAGTGGAGAAGGAGGTGAAGACTCTAAAAGATTTAAAGTTCTTTCTAATGGAGACTCTGCAAACTCAAGGGTAAAACAAATAGCTTCCGCTAGATTTGGTGTAACTGTTGATTATTTAAATAATGCAAATGAAATTGAAATTAAGATGGCGCAAGGAGCAAAACCTGGAGAAGGAGGGCAATTACCAGGTTTTAAAGTGACCGAAGAAATTGCAAGATTGAGACATTCAACTCCTGGGGTTTCTCTTATTTCTCCTCCACCTCATCACGATATTTACTCAA
Source organism: Candidatus Pelagibacter sp. TMED197 (assembly GCA_002169755.1). Next base: position 8,819 of record NHIU01000017.1, read on the forward strand.
TTGAAGATTTAGCCCAGTTAATTTATGACATAAAACAAATTAATCCTTATGCTAGGGTGAGTGTTAAACTTGTTGCTTCAACTGGGATAGGAACTATTGCAGCTGGGGTAGCAAAAGCAAAAGCAGATATAATTTTAATTTCAGGTCATTCTGGTGGAACGGGCGCCAGTCCGCAAACAAGCATTAAATATGCCGGTATTCCATGGGAAATGGGTTTAACGGAAGCTAATCAAATTTTAACTCTTAATAATTTAAGACATAAAGTAACACTAAAAACTGATGGCGGATTAAAAACTGGAAAAGATATAGTGATTGCTGCGATGATGGGGGCAGAAGAATATGGCATGGGCACTTCTTCTCTAGTAGCAATGGGATGCATTATGGTACGCCAGTGTCACTCTAACACTTGCCCCGTTGGCGTATGTAGTCAAGACAAAGCTTTAAGAGAAAAATTTTCTGGAACCCCTGAAAAAGTGGTAAATCTTTTTACGTTTGTAGCAACCGAGGTAAGAGAAATCTTGGCATCGTTAGGTTACAAATCAATTAATGAGATCATAGGTAGAACCGACTTATTGTCTCAAATTAATAAAGGTGCTGCAAATTTAGACGATTTAGATTTGAATCCTCTTTTGGTACAAGCCGATCCAGGTTCAAATCCACGTTATTGTAAAAATAAAACTATAAACCAAGTTCCAGACACTTTAGATGAAAAAATTTGGTCTGAGATTGAAAGTAAACTTCAAACCACAAAGAAAAATGAATTTGATTATGAAATAAAAAATACCTTTAGGTCAGTAGGAACGAGACTGTCTCATTATGTTTATAAAAAGTTTAAAAATCAAAAACTTCAACCAGATACAATTACTGTAAAACTTAAAGGTTCTGCAGGGCAGTCAGTAGGTGCGTTCTTAACAAATGGAATTAAGCTTATAATAGAGGGAGATACTAATGACTACGTTGGAAAAGGATTATCAGGAGGAAGCATAGTGGTTCGACCATCTCCAAAAAGTAATTTTAAATCAAATGAAAATACAATTATTGGTAATACCGTTCTTTATGGAGCAACATCGGGAAAATTATTTGCATCTGGACAAGCAGGGGAAAGATTTGCTGTAAGAAATTCTGGAAGTCTAGCAGTAGTCGAAGGCTGTGGCGCACATGGATGTGAATATATGACTGGGGGAAAAGTAATAATATTAGGCCCTGTTGGAGATAACTTTGGAGCAGGAATGACAGGCGGTATGGCATTTATTTATGATGAGAAAAATAATTTTGAAAATTTCGCTAACCCAAACAGTATAATATGGCAGCCTATTGAAACCGAGTATTGGATAAAAGTATTAAAAGATTTATTAAAAGAGTTTCAACTAGAGACAGGCTCTAAAATGGCTAATAAGATACTTTCGAACTTTGAAAATGAACTAAAAAGGTTTGTACAAGTTTGCCCAATAGAAATGTTAGACAAATTGGATAATCCTATTACTTTAAAAGAAACTAAAACAAAGTCTGCATAATGAAGAAAAAAATAAGATTCTTTTTTTTTGGATTTGGTCAAACTGCAAAATATTTTGTTAAAGAATTAATAAATTCAAAAAAAAAATTTGTTTTTTCTGCTACAAATACAAAAAAAACTTGCTATTTAAATTTCAATAAAAAAAAATTTAAATCGTATAAGTTTAATAATAATTTTTTTGATTTTGCGATTATTGAAAAACTTAAAGACTCTGATTTTATTTTAATCTCAATACCCCCACAAAAAAAAAAAGATATAGTTTTAAAAAAATTTCAAAAGATTTTAAAAGACTCTAATTTCAAAAAATTGATTTATCTTTCAGCGACGAGTGTTTATGGAAATCATAACGGCAATTGGGTTGATGAAAATTCAAAATTAAGAGGAAAAACAAAATTTGGACTGAGTAGGAAAATTGTGGAAAAAGCTTGGGAAAATTTTAGAAATAAAACAAACCGTGATATAAATATTTTGAGAGTCTCTGGGATATATTCTAAAGAAAATAATGTTCTTCACAAAATATCAAAATCAAATATTTATGTTAAAGAAAAAAAATATTTCTCAAGAATTAGAGTTGAAGATTTAGCCGTTATTATTAAAAAATTATTTTATTCACCTCAAAAGTCAATGATTTTAAATGCTTCGGACGATAAGCCTTCAACAAATACAGAAGTAGCTAATTTCGCTGCAAAATTATTAAAGATTAAGTCAATCCACCCAGTTTCGATATCAAAATTTAAAAACAAAATGATTAAGGAATTTTACAAAGACTCGAAAAAAGTAAGTAATAAAAAGATGAAAAATAAACTTAAAATTAAACTAAAATATCCTACATACAGACAAGGGTTAAGAAATATTTTTAATAATTTTAGTTAATTGGTTCTCGATTAATTTTATTGATTTTAGATCAGATAAACTGTGATCACCTTTTTTTACTATAAATAATTTTTTTTTAGCTTTTTTAAAAATACTTAAGACTTTCCTGGAGTACGATACAGGGACTACCTCATCATTTTCTCCATGAAACATAGAAACATTTATCTTTGATAAAAATTTTTTCGACAAAACTTTATTTTTTCTTCCATCTTTAATTAATTGATAAGTAATTGGATATTTATAATTACCTTTTTCAATAGTAGCCAAACCTTTGCTCTTTATTTCCTTCTTTACTTTTTGTGGAAATTTATTCCACATTAATCTTGTTAAAAATTCTGGAGCAGAACCGATCCCAATAAAAGCTTTTATTTGTTTTTTAAAGTACCTAAACTGATTGATAGCTAGCCAGGCTCCCATGCTGGAGCCAATTAATATAAAATTATTTTTTTTTACTATTTTTTTAATTAGAAATTTTACGTTTTTTGTCCAAATACTAATGTTACCTTTAGTAAATTCTCCGGATGATTTACCATGGCCAAAATATTCTAATGCTAAAAAACCTAACTTGTTTTTAATAGCGTATTTTTTAAAAGATTGAGGTTTTAATCCTTCAATATCTGACATAAATCCTGGTAAAAAAATAATAAAGAGTTCTTTTTCAAAATAATTGTCAATATATCTTAGTTTTTTTGTCCTAGATATTTTAAAATACTTATATTTTTTCATATTAATTTATAAATTTAAATCGTTAATATATAACAATAATATAATGAGTTCTAAAATAAAAGTTTTACAAGTGATCCCAAAACTTGGTTATGGAGGAGCCGAGACAGGCTGTTATGATATCGCACATTATTTAGCGGAAAAAGATTGTGGTTCATATATTTCAACTTCAGGAGGAGAATTATTAAAATTTATTAAAAAAAATAAAGTCAAATTATTTCGTTTACCAGTCCACTCTAAAAATCCTTTTGTGATTATTTTGAATACAATTATTTTA
>NHIU01000018.1 GCA_002169755.1 Candidatus Pelagibacter sp. TMED197
ATTAACGACATAATTTCTTGTTCATTAGCAAATGTAATATCTAATTTATTTTTTACTAATTCAAGAAAATGAGGTTTATGCCTTTCTACGCAAAACAAGTCTGATAATGACATTGCAATTCTATTAGAATTATTAATTGCTTTTTCAAAAGCTTTTTTTGGTTCACCTTCATCCCAAAGATAACCCTCTAAAAGTAAGATTTCACTACTTTTTACGGCGTTTACATCAATATCATTTTCATCAATTTTTCCTGCTGTACCAAGAAAAGTCACCATTGTTCTTTCAGAGTCAGGTGTAATTAATATTAAACAAGTTCCAGTTGGTGTAATCTCTTTTTTTTTTGAGTAAAAGAATTCAACATTCTCTTTTTTTAAACCTTTCTCGTATTTATTACCTAAATCATCGTCACTTACCTTACCAATAAAGCCTACTTTATTTCCAAGTTGTGATAGACCTACTATAGAGTTTGCTACTGAGCCCCCAGAAACAGTTTCTTCTATTTTAAGTGTAGACAAAAGTTTCTTAAATTCAGCCTCATCTACTAACTTCATCGTACTCTTAGTCAAATGATTTTTAGAGATAAAATTGTCATCAACTTTACAAATCACATCAACTATTGCGTTGCCTATTCCAAGAATTTTCATTTATGCTTTTTTAGTTGTAACCGGTTTTTTTCTATTGGGATAACACCTTTTACAAATTTTACAAGCTATTCCATAACAATCTCGGGCCTTACAATATTCTCTCCCATACCAAATTATTTGTAGATGAAGTTTATTCCAGTATTTTTTAGGAAAAATTTGCTTCAAATCTTCTTCTGTTTGCATAACACTCTCTCCATTTGTTAATCCCCATCTTTGCGCTAATCTATGAATGTGAGTGTCTACAGGAAAGGCAGGAAAACCAAATCCTTGTGACATGACAACGCTTGCAGTTTTATGACCAACTCCAGGTAATTGCTCTAATTGTTCATAAGTTTTTGGAACTTTACCTTTATATTTTTTAACTAATGTTTTTGATAAATAAAAAATACTTTTTGCTTTAACTCTAAATATTCCAATTCTTTTTATTAACTTTTCGATTTTTTTCCTTCCTAATTTTACAAAATGTTCAGGTCGATTATACTTAGAGTAAATATTTTTTGTTACATTGTTTACATTTACATCTGTGCACTGGGCTGAGAGTAAAACAGATATTAAAAGAGTGAATGTATTCCTATAATTTAAAGGAACAGATACTCTTGGATATATTTTGCTTAAAATTTTAATAATGATTTTAGATTTATCTTTATTATTCACTTAAAATTTAAGAGGTTTCTCATGGAGTAAAGACCTGGTTTTTTCTTCATTATCCACCTCGCAGCAGTTAAAGCTCCTTCAGAGTATAATGATCTATCAAATGATTCATGATTTAAAGTTACAATCTCTTTTCCACTTGAAAATTTAACTTCATGTTCCCCTACAACAGCACCTCTTCTTATAGAATTAAAGTTTATTTTTTTTCCATAGGGAAAAGAATTTTTATTAAAATATTTTTTTCCTAAAATACTATAAAAATTTTTGTTTTTACCGGCGGCTATACCTTCCCCAAGCATTAAAGCTGTGCCGGAAGGATAGTCTTTTTTATCTTTGTGATGAACCTCGTAAACTTTACTTAAAAAATTTTTTCCTAGAGATTTAGATGCAATTTCAGTCAAATACATTAATAGATTTACACCTAAGCTCATATTTCCTGCTTTTAAAATTGGAATTTCTTTAGAATAATCTTTAATTATCTTTTCTTGTTTTTGCGTAAAACCAGTTGTTCCAATTACAACTCTTTTTTTAAGTTTTGAAGCAATTTTTAAAACCTCCAAAGTGCATTGAGGTACTGTAAAATCAATAATTACATTTGCTTTTTTAATTGCATTCGGAGTATTGAGCTCTGGCTTTATTCCATTTATTCTCTTTTTAATTCTACTATTTTCAGTTAGTGATACTAACTTAAAATCTTTATTAGATTTACAAGAGTCAATAAGTTTTTGACCCATTCTACCCATACATCCAGTTATACATAAATTGATTTTTTTCATTTTTTAATTAAATAAATAATTACAATAATAATAAGGACAATTATAGTCCAAATAGATAGATTGTTCATAAATTGTTTTAACTTTTTATTTGTAGATAAAAATCCTGGCAATATTAAAGCAAGTACTGCTATTAGAAAGATCGCAGATATTATTTGATCAGCTTCCATCTAAATTAATTATGAGTTTTTCCAAAACTTCTTAGCTTTCTCAAAAAAGTTTTTGATCACCGGGTCAGGTTTGTTTATTTCAATTTGATTAAATTCCTCTAAAATTTCTTTTTGTCTTTTTGATAATGAAGTAGGTACCTGAGTTATAATTCTAATATAAAGATCTCCAAATACATTTCTTCTTAAAACGGGCATTCCTTTTCCTTTTAATCTAAATTGTTTACCATGCTGAGTTCCTCCTGGAATCTTAATTTTAGATTTTCCACCATCTATTGAAGGAACTTCTACTGTTGACCCTAGGGATGCGTTTGAGAAAGAAATAGGAAGTTCATAATATAAGTTTTCCTCAGATCTTTTAAATATATTGTGGTTATCGATTGATATAAAAAGATAAAGGTCTCCATTGGAACCACCTTTAGAACCAGCTTCTCCTTTTCCAGAAAGTCTAATTCTTGTTCCATCATCAACACCTTTAGGGATTTTTACTGTAACGTTTTCACTTCCTTGTATTTTTCCATTTCCACTGCAACCTTTGCAGGGACTCCCAATAGTTTCTCCGTAACCATTGCATTGAGGACAAGTTTGTTGAATCGTAAAAAAACCTTGATTAGTTCTTACTTTACCTCTACCTGAACAATATTCACATTTAATAGGCTTTGACCCTTTGGCAGCCCCACTCCCCGTGCATGAAGAACATTTTTTGTAAGTAGTATACTTAATATTTTTTTCTAATCCTTGATAGGCTTCTTCAAGTTTTATATTTATATCGTATCTTAAATCGTTTCCTCTATTACTTGATCTCCTCGGTGATCCACCCCCACCAAAGTCTCCAAAAAAATCTTCAAATATATCCGAAAAAGATGAAGTGTCGAATCCTCCAAATCCTTGACCGCCAGCTGCTGATCCCTCAAAAGCTGCGTAACCAAATTGATCATAATTAGCTTTTCTCTTTTCATCAGAGAGAATATGATAAGCTTCGCTTGCTTCTTTAAATTTTTCTTCTGAAGTTTTGTCGCCCTTTGTTTTATCGGGGTGATATTTGAGAGCTAATTTACGGTATGCTTTTTTTATTTCATCTTTTGTTGCTGACTTAGTTACACCTAAGACATCATAACAATCTCTTTTAGCCACAGGACGTCTCCTTATTAATTATCTTATCTTAGGCGCTTTTTTCTTTATCTTCTTTTACATCTTCAAAATCTGCATCAACAACATTATCTTTATCTTTTTCCGGTCTAGTATCTTTTGCATCTTTTGTTTTTGCTTCTGGTTTTTGTTGGCTTTTATAAACTGCTTCTCCTAATTTCATTGAAGCCTGTACAAGACTTTGAGTTTTCTTTTTGATATCTTCAATATCTGTACCCTCCAATGCTTTTTTAAGATCTGCTGAAGCACTTTCAATCGCTTTCTTTTCTTCCGCAGAAACTTTATCACCGTGTTCTTTAAGACTTTTTTCTGTAGAAAACACTAAACTATCTGCTTGATTTCTTGCATCAACAGACTCTCTTTTCTTTTTGTCAGCTTCTTTATTAGCTTCGGCATCTTTAACCATTTTTTTGATTTCTTCTTCAGTTAAGCCACCAGATGCTTGAATTTGAATNTTTTGTTCTTTACCAGTTCCTTTATCTTTAGCTGAAACATTTACAATACCATTAGCATCTATGTCAAAGGTAACTTCAATTTGTGGCGTTCCTCTAGGGGCAGGAGGTATGCCAACTAGTTCAAAATTTCCTAAAATTTTGTTATCGGAGGCCATTTCTCTTTCACCTTGTAAAACTCTTATTGAAACAGCGGGTTGATTATCTTCAGCTGTTGAAAAAACTTGGCTTTTTTTTGTCGGGATAGTTGTATTTTTTTCAATTAATTTAGTTGAAACTCCACCTAAAGTTTCTATCCCNAATGATAATGGTGTAACATCTAATAGTAAAACATCCTTAACGTCACCTTGTAGGACTCCACCTTGTATAGCTGCCCCCATAGCAACGACTTCATCTGGGTTAACGCTTTTATTAGGTTCCTTCCCAAAAAAATTTTTAACTGTTTCGACTATTTTTGGCATTCTAGTCATTCCTCCAACTAGAACTACTTCATTAATCTCGGCCGCAGAAAAACCAGAGTCTTTGAGAGCTATTTTGCACGGTTCTAAAGTTTTTTCTACAAGATCAGCAACTAAAGCTTCAAGTTTTGCTCTGGTGAANTTGAGATTAACATGCTTTGGACCAGTTTTGTCAGCAGTTATAAATGGTAAATTGATTTCTGTTTGCGCAGCTGAAGATAACTCTATTTTTGCTTTTTCTGCCGCTTCTTTCAATCTTTGTAAAGCAAGTTTGTCATTTCTTAAATCTATTCCATTGTCCTTTTTAAATTCATCAATTAAATAAGTTACAATTGCNTCGTCAAAATCTTCGCCTCCTAAAAATGTNTTTCCATTAGTTGATTTAACTTCAAACACGCCATCTCCTATTTCTAATATTGAAACATCGAACGTTCCACCACCTAAATCATAAACTGCTATTTTTTGGCCATTTTTTTTATCTAAACCATAGGCTAAAGCTGCAGCAGTAGGTTCATTAATAATTCTTAAAACTTCTAAACCAGCAATTTTACCTGCNTCTTTAGTTGCTTGTCTTTGAGCATCATTAAAATATGCGGGCACAGTTATCACGGCTTTGGTTACTGCTTGACCTAAATATTTTTCAGCGGTTTCTTTCATTTTTTGTAATACAAATGCAGAAATNTGTGAAGGTGAATATTTCTTTCCCTTGCCCTCTATCCAAGCTTCATTATTATCTGATTTAATTATCTTGAAAGGTACTTTTCCTAAATCTTTTTTAACGGACTCATCTTCGAAAGATCTGCCAATTAATCTTTTTGCTGCGAAAATTGTATCTTGTGCATTTGTAACCGCCTGTCTTTTAGCAGGTTGGCCTATAAGTTTTTCTTCGTTTTCCAAAAAAGCAACTACGGATGGAGTTGTCCTAGTTCCTTCAGCGTTTTCTAAAACTTTAGCTTGAGTGCCGTCCATTATGGCTACACAAGAGTTTGTTGTTCCTAAGTCTATTCCTATAATTTTACTCATAATTTCAATTCCATTGATTGATAGTATTCATATGGGTGTTTTTTTTCATGCTACAAGGTTATTTATCCNCTTTTTTTTCTAATTTTTTGTCNTTTTTAAACNNTTTTTTCTTTGCCACNCTAACTAACGCNGGTCTNAGAAGTCTTTCNCCTATTTTATAGCCNGCTTGAATTTCTTGAAGAATACTGCCAGTTTCAGCNTTTTCATCCTCTATTTCTGACATTGCTTGATGNAAATTTGGGTCAAATTTTTTATNTTTTGTATCAATTTTCTTGATGTTATTNTTTTCAAATATATTTATTAAGTCCTTTTCAATAACGTCTATATTCTCAAGAAATTTATCTAAATCCTTATTATTTTTTAATTTGTCATCATTCCTAATAGCTATTTTTGCTCTTTGCAAATTATCTAATATTGCTAGAGTTTCCCTGGCAAAATTAAATGATCCAAACTCAAAAGCATCCTTAAGTTCTTTTTCAAATCTGCGTCTTTGATTTTCTATCTCGGCTAACGATCTTAATAATTTGTCTTCAGACTCTTTTAGTTTTACGTCTAAGGTTTTTTCCTTTTGAACGTCTATAGTCTCATTTGAGCCTTCAGTCTGATTAGANACGTCTTCGTTAATATTTTGTTTTTTATTATCTGAGCTCATGATAAATGATATAGGTAGTAATATTTAAATTACTAGGTAAACATGAAAAAAATCTTTATAGGCACTCATAATAAGGGAAAATTAAGGGAAATTAGTTATTTAATTTCAAAAAAGATTAAAAAGATCTCACCTAATGGCTTATCAATTAAAAGCCCTAAAGAGACAGGAAAAACTTTCAAGTCGAATGCAAGACTTAAAGTCATTTACTTTTCTAAGTTTACTAAGTTTCCAGTAATTTCTGATGACTCAGGTTTATGTATTAATGCTTTNAAGGGAAAGCCAGGAATTTATTCAGCAAGNTGGGCTAAGAGACATGGAAGTTTTTTTAAGGCAATGAAATATATATTAAAAATTATGCAAAATAAAAGAGATAGATCTGCCTCTTTTGTTTGTTGTCTAAGTTTTAAAAAACCTGGAAAAAAAATAATTACCGTCGAGGGTAAAGTTAAAGGATCAATCTCAAAAAAAATTTTAGGAAACAAAGGATTTGGTTATGANTCAATATTTGTCCCTTTTCCAAGATCTATTACATATGGACAAATGTCTAAAGCTAAAAAAATTAAGTCTGACCATAGATATATAGCTTTTAAAAATCTTAAAAAACAAATTAAAACTTTATAAATCGATTTTTATCAGTCTTGTAAATTTTTAACTCTTGTATTGTTTTTTTATTATTAAAACTAAANGTGCCAATCTTTCCTTTGATTTTTTCTTTTAACGAAAAATCATTTACAGAGTTGATTTTACCATTTTTTTTCCAAAGGTAATAAATTAATCCTAAAGCATCGTAAGTCAGTATTGTTATTTCGCTTGGATAACTTCCAAATGTTTTGAAATAATTGTCTTTATATTTTTTAAATTCTTTGTAATTTACAGAAGGATAATACAAATTTTTTACTGTATTTTCGTAAAATATACTCTCATCAAACCATTGATTAACCGTAGTAAACAAAACTTTGTTTTCATCTACATCAGTAAATGCTAANGAAGCTAGTACACTTTTNAGACCATTGCCGAAATCTATTATTATTAGAGAGTCGAAATTTACTTCTCCTAATGTGTATCTTTGTTCAAGTTTTTCTAGTTGACGTTTAGATTGTTCATCATCTTTATCTTCAAATAATTTTTTTCTTAATTCTAAGTTTTTTTTTCTTTGTGAATAATTAGTTAAAATTTCAATTTCACCCGTTAAAACNTTTGGATNTGGATCATACTCGAANATCTTGTAATTTTTTAAATCTANNTTGTTTAATTTATNTTTAACTAANTCANTATATTTNTTTTTTGGTATTAAGATTACAGTATTATNTCGTTTTTGTTTNTTNATAAATTTCATCAAAGATGACATTTGAGACTCNAGACTAATNCCGATACTAATTATATTNTTTTGAAATTCATGATCGATNTTNGAAGGAGAGANAAAAATCATGTCATTAAATTTTTGAACCTCAAGAAATTCNTCATTATTAATNGGGCCAATTATTATNTTTGCTCCCTCTGATTTAATTTCTTTAATTGCTATATTNAGCTTTTCTTTATTGGCATAGCCGGTGTCCCTAGGAATTATATNTATATNNTTGTCACCAATNTCTTTTAGAGCTAATTGNAGNGAATATAANANTGANTCNCCCAATTCTTTATATTCACCACTCAATGGAGCTAAAAGCCCTACTTTAAGAATATTATCNTTTTCTTCACTAAACAAATTAGAATTAAAAATAATAAAAATATAAGATAATATAATTAAAAATTTATTTTTCATAATATGAAACTTTTTACTAACAGTTTATATATCGTTTCAACACCTATTGGAAATCTTGATGATTTAACGATNAGGGCCNNAGAAGTGCTTAAANATTCAGATATCATTTTATGCGAAGATACCAGACATTCATTAAAATTATTAAATCATTTAAAAATAAAAAAAAAATTGATCTCATATCATAAATTTAACGAAAAAAAGAAACTTGATATGATCATAAGATATATAAATGAAGGCAAAATTTTGTCATTAATTTCAGATGCTGGCACACCTNCACTCTCCGACCCAGGTCGTATTTTAGTACAATCATGTATTGAAAATAATATTAATATTTTACCAATTCCCGGAGTTTCTTCTGTTACAACAGCTATGAGCGTATCAGGATTTAAAGATCAATTTTTATTTTATGGTTTTTTACCAAAAAAAGAAAATGAACTTAAGAAAATATTGTTTCCGCTCTCTAAATTGAGCTTTACTCAAGTCTTTTTTATTCCAGCTGTNAAAATTAACTTTTATTTAAGTGTTTTTAAACAATTTTATTCTGATAGAAAAATATTAATAGCTAAAGAAATGACTAAACTTCACGAAATGTTTTACAGAGAGAATNTCGATAGAATTAATATGTTTAAAAAACAATTAAAAGGAGAATTAACTATTGTAATATCAGATAAAGATATTAAAAATTCACNTATTGATGAAGTAACANTAATTAAAAAAGCAAAAAAATATTTAAAAAAATATAGTTTGAAAGATGTAGTAGAACTATTATCAAATGAGGGTAAAATTAATAAGAATAAAATTTATAAGCTATGCTTAAATATAAAAAAAGATGAAAAAAGTAATTAATATTTTATTAATTATCATGCTAACTTCTTGCACTTCTGTAGGACGGTTTGGCGCTGGGGTAGACATTACATTTGATCCAAGAACATTGGGTATGCAAATTGANGATACTATTATGCAAAAAAATTTAAGTGCTAGGTTAGCATTAACTGATAAGAGGTACTTTATATCCATTCAATCCGAGGTATTAGATGGAAGAATATTTTTAACCGGTAAAGTAGATGAGCCGGAAGAGAAAATCCAAATTACAAAAATTGCTTGGGAAACTAAAGGCGTCAGGTCAGTTAAAAATGCGATTACTATTAAAGGACAAAGTAGTTTCAAAAGTACCGCAAAAGATATTTTAATTACTAGCCAACTGAGATCTGCATTAATATTTAATAAAAAAACCAAAGCTAGGAATTATACTTTAGAGACTATAAATCAAAATATTTATATTTTNGGAATAGCAATGGATGAAGAAGAAAAAAAAGAAGTTTTAAACGAAGCTAATAAAATATATGACGTAAAAGAAATTTTTCCATCTATATATTTAGCTACAGAGTTAAGTCGTAATAAAATTTAATTAGAATAATCAATTATATCAGAGGAATAAGCAGCTATAGAAGCTAAATTCAAAATATCTGANGTACTAGATCTTAGAGGCGCTACTTCTATTGGCAAACCAAGGCCAATTAATAAAGGTCCGATCAATTTTGCATCTCCATAAACCTTCATNAGTTTAGTTGAGATTGCTGCACTATGTAAAGCTGGCATAATTAAAATATTTGCTTTACCAACAATTTTTGAAAAAGGATATATATCCTGATAAATCGGATTAAGTGCAACATCTGGCTGCATTTCTCCATCAAAATCAAAATCTACTTTTTCTTTTCTTAATAATTCAATCGCATCTCTTACATGTTTTGTATTTTTTGAAACTGGCTTACCAAAAGTTGAATGAGAAAGAAAAGCTACTTTGGGTTCGAAACCAAATAATCTAGCTACTCTAACGCAGGATTTAGATACCTTGACAAGCCTATCTGCTGACGGGAAATCTTGTACATTTGTATCTGCTACGAGAATAGTTTTTGCTTTAGCATTTATCATTGTCATACCAAAAATTTCTTCACCTGGTCTAGAGTCAACAACNTTTTTNAGTTTTTCTATTGAAGCTGCATAATGTCTTATATTTCCTGTCACCATTGCATCAGCATCTTTACAAGCAATCATAGAAGATCCCCACGCGATACGGTCATTTCTGACCAATCGATCAACGTCTCTTTCTAATTGACCTTCCCTTTGAAGTTTTCGGTATAAATGTTTTGTATATTTCTCTCTTTTTTGTTTGTCAGTAGAATTNACTATTTGNATNTTATNGTTTTCATCTAGGCCAATTTTTTTTAANTGTTCTTTAATTCTTTTTTCAGNACCTATTAATATAGGTGTNCCAAGTTTATTTTTTCCAAATTCAATAGCAGCNTTAAGCATATTTTCNTCTTCACCTTCNGCAAANATNACTCTTTTNGGNCTNTTTCTTACTTTCGCGTTAATTCCTTGCATTAAAGACATGGAGGGATCTAAGCGATTTATTAATTGATCTTTGTACTCATCTAGATCTTTAATTTGCTTTCGGGCTACCCCACTTTTCATAGCTGCTTGGGCCACTGCCGATGGAATTACACTTATTAATCGGGGATCAAAAGTTGAAGGGATGATATACTCAGCTCCATATTTTGGTCTATCTCCTCCATAAGCAGAAACCACTTCATCTGGGACATTTTCTCTTGCCAATAAAGCTATTGCATTAGCAGCTGCAACTTTCATTTCTTCGTTAATCACTTTAGCTCTTACATCTAAAGCTCCTCTAAAGATATATGGAAATCCAATTAAATTATTAACTTGATTAGGATAGTCAGATCTACCAGTGGCTATTATTGCATCTGATCTGACTTCCATAATATCCTCTGGCTTGATTTCTGGATCTGGATTTGCACAAGCAAATATAATTGGATTTTTTGCCATAGATTTTACCATATCTTTAGAAACTACATCTTTAGCGGATAGACCTAAAAATACATCAGCTTTATTCATTGCTTCTTTCAAGGTTTTTAATTTTGAATTTGTAGCAAAAGCAGACTTGAATTGATCAACATTTTTTCTACCTTTATAAATAACGCCTTTACTATCACACATTATAATGTTCTCCTTTTTTACTCCCGAACTTATAAATAAATTAGTGCACGCTTGAGCAGATGCACCTGCTCCATTTATAACAACTTTAATTTTGTCAATTTTTTTTTCAGATATGTCCAAAGCGTTAATCAAAGCTGCAGTAGTAATTATAGCTGTTCCGTGTTGATCGTCATGGAAAATAGGTATATCTAGAACTTCTTTCAGCTTCTGCTCTATAATAAAACAATCAGGCGCGGCAATATCTTCAAGATTAATACCTCCAAACGTATCACCAATATTTTTTATTGTTTCGATTATAGAGTTTACGTCATTGTTATTAATTTCTATATCGATTGAGTCAATATCAGCAAATCTTTTAAATAAAACTGACTTACCTTCCATAACTGGTTTGGACGCCAAAGAACCTAAATTTCCAAGGCCTAAAATAGCTGAACCGTTGCTTATCACAGCAACTAAATTTCCTTTACTTGTATAGTCATAAACTAAGTCTGGATTTTTAGAAATTTCTTTCACAGGGGCTGCCACACCTGGCGAATATGCCAAAGACAAGTCCCTTTTAGTTGTTAAAGGTTTAGAGGAATTTATCTCAATTTTGCCTGACTTACCCTTTATATGAAAATCAAGTGCTTCTTTATCTGAATAATGATCTATTTTAGATTTTTTTGTCATTT
>NHIU01000019.1 GCA_002169755.1 Candidatus Pelagibacter sp. TMED197
GAGCGCCTGCCTGTCACGCAGGAGGTCGCCGGTTCGAGCCCGGTCACTCCCGCCACAATTTGAGAATCATTTTCATCTAGATAAAAATTTAAGATATAGTTAAATAATAACTGCTACCATCTTGTACTGTACACGTAAGTTAATAATGTTATAACGATTAATAATTAATATAAGAATCCTTAAGCTAATAGTATTAAGGTAGGTATTGATTAAACATGATTTATAATTTTTTAACTGACTATTTATCAATAATAATATTTTTATTTATAGCTTTGTTTTTAAGCATAGGCTTTATATTAATTAATTTTATTTCATCCCCCAGCAACCCTGATCCTGAAAAGCTGTCAGCATACGAATGTGGATTCGAAGCTTTTGACGACTCTAGGATGGAATTTGATGTTAGGTTTTATCTAGTAGCAATTCTTTTTATTATTTTTGATTTGGAGATTGCATTCTTATTTCCTTGGGCAATATCTTTGGGCAACATTGGGTTATTGGGTTTTTGGTCTATGATGTTTTTTTTAGGAGTTTTAACTATCGGATTTATCTATGAATGGAAAAAAGGAGCTTTAGAATGGGAATAATAAAAAATACTACAGATTTAAAAACAAAAAAAATTCCAGAAGAGTTTAAAGAACTTGCAAAGAACTTCGCGGAAAAAGGATTTATTACTACTTCTTCTGAAAACTTAATTAATTGGGCTAGAACCGGTTCACTTCACTGGATGACTTTTGGTTTAGCTTGTTGTGCTGTTGAAATGATGCAAACATCTATGCCTAGATATGATCTTGAAAGATTTGGTGCAGCGCCCAGAGCCTCCCCAAGACAATCAGATGTAATGATAGTTGCTGGAACATTAACTAATAAAATGGCCCCAGCTTTAAGAAAAGTTTACGATCAAATGCCAGAGCCAAGATATGTTGTATCAATGGGCAGCTGTGCTAATGGAGGAGGCTATTATCATTATTCTTATTCAGTGGTTAGAGGTTGTGATAAAATAGTCCCGGTTGATATTTATATTCCAGGATGCCCACCTTCTGCAGAAGCACTTTTATATGGTATTTTGCAGCTGCAAAAAAAAATTAGAAGAGAAGGAACTTCCCAAAGGTAAAATGACTAATATTAATTTAAAAAAACTACAAAACTTAATTAATTCTGAGCTTACTTCTAAAATATTAAACTCGTCTATAAATTTAGGTGAACTATTAATTGAAATTAAAGATAGTGAATTAATAGAAGTTGTACAATTTTTAAAAACAAATGAAAATTGTAAATTTAGACAATTGATTGATATTGCTGGTATAGATTATCCTGAAGATGAAAACCGTTTTCATTTAGTTTATTTATTTTTATCCCATGAAAATAATATTAGAATAAAAATTTTAGTAAAATTACAATCTAATCAAATTATAAATTCCTTAGTAAAAGTTTTCCCTTCAGCTAATTGGATGGAAAGAGAAGTTTTTGATATGTATGGAGTTAAATTTAAAAACCATCCTGATCTCAGAAGAATTCTTACAGATTATGGTTTTAAGGGACATCCGCTCAGAAAAGACTTTCCTTTAACTGGCTTTAACGAAGTTAGGTACAGTGAAAAAGAAAAAAAAGTAATATATGAGCCTGTTAAACTTGAGCAAGATTATCGAAATTTTGATTTTTCTAGTCCGTGGGAAGGTACAAATTATATTAAGGAAATAAAAAAAGAAAGATCAGATGACAAAAAAAACTAAATCAATGAGTTTAAATTTCGGTCCGCAACACCCTGCAGCGCATGGAGTTTTAAGACTTATATTAGAATTAGATGGNGAAGTAGTGGAAAAAGCAGATCCTCATATTGGCCTTCTTCACAGAGGGACAGAAAAACTTATNGAGCAAAAAACATACACTCAAGCATTACCATACTTTGATAGACTTGATTATGTCGCTCCAATGAATCAAGAACACGCTTTTGCTTTAGCAGCAGAAAAATTACTGAATATAGAAGTTCCTATAAGAGCTAAATATATAAGAGTAATTTTTTGTGAAATTGGAAGAATTCTAAGTCATATATTAAATGTTACTACACAAGCTTTGGATGTTGGCGCTCTTACTCCTTCACTTTGGGGNTTTGAAGAGAGAGAGACACTTATGACATTTTACGAAAGGGCATCAGGATCTAGACTTCATGCAAACTATTTTAGAACTGGGGGAGTTCATCAAGATTTACCTTTGAAATTAATTGAAGATATTGAAAAGTTTTGTAAATCTTTTCCAGCTATTATTGATGATTTAGAAGGATTGCTTACAGATAACAGAATTTTTAAGCAGAGAAATGTCGAAATTGGAATTGTTACAAAACAAGAGGCTCTGGATCACAGTTTTTCAGGGGTAATGCTTAGAGGATCAGGTATTCCTTGGGATTTAAGAAAGTCCCAACCTTATGAAATTTATAGGGATTTGGACTTTAAAATTCCAGTAGGAAAAAATGGAGATTGTTANGATCGTTATCTTTGTAGAATTGAAGAAATGCGAGAAAGCATAAAAATAATATTACAATGTATTGAAAAACTTCCTAAGGGACCTGTTAAATCTATAGACGGAAAAATTTCTCCTCCTAATAGAGATGATCTTAAACAATCCATGGAGGCCTTAATACATCATTTTAAATTGTTCACCGAAGGTTATAGAGTTCCCAAGGGAGATGTGTACTCAGCAGTGGAAGCCCCAAAAGGAGAATTTGGAGTATACTTGATATCTGATGGGAGNAATAAACCTTATAGATGCAAAATCAGAGCTCCAGGATTTTCACATTTGCAAGCCATGGATTATCTCATTCGTGGACACATGTTAGCTGACGTGCCAGCAGTGTTAGGCTCTTTGGACATAGTGTTTGGAGAGGTAGATCGATGAGTTTAAAAAAAATTCATGACATCCAGCCGAAAGATTTTGAGTTTTCCAAAGAAAATCTTAATAAAATTGAATTAATATTGAAAAGATATCCAAAAAAAAATAAAAAAAGTGCCGTGATGCCCTTATTGTATTTAGCCCAAAGACAAAATGATAATTGGATACCTTTAGCTGCTATGAAGTTAATCGCAAGACTTTTGTCTATGCCATACATCTCGGTTTATGAAGTATCAACTTTTTATACAATGTATAATTTAGCNCCCGTTGGAAAATATTTAATACAGGTTTGTACTACAACTCCTTGTTTAATTAGAGGAGCAGATAAAATTGTTAAACTTTGTAAAGAAAAAATATCTCCTAATGAAAATCAAATATCAAAAAAAGGAAGCTGCTCTTGGATGGAGGTCGAGTGTCTTGGAGCATGTGTTAATGCTCCTATGATGCAGATTAATGATGAATATTATGAAGATTTAGATGAAAAAAATACTATAGAAATTTTAGACTCTTTAATAAAAGATAAGCCTTTAAAACCAGGTTCATATAGAGGACGGAAAAATACGTCACCTGAAAAATTCTATAATCCTAATGGAGAAAAACATGCTTAAAAAAGAAAATAAAATTTTCAAAAATCTATATAATGAATTTGGATGGGATATAAATAACGCTATTGAAAGAGAAGATTGGAAAAATACAAAAGAAATTATTTCTAAAGGGCGTGAATGGATAATTAACGAAATTAAAACTTCTGAATTAAGGGGAAGAGGAGGAGCAGGTTTTTCAACTGGATTAAAATGGTCGTTTGCTCCAAAAGATATTGGTTCACGACCTCATTATCTAATTATTAATGCTGATGAATCAGAACCTGGCACATGTAAAGATAGAGACATCTTAAGGTTTGAACCACAAAAATTAATTGAAGGTTGTTTAATTGCAAGTTATGCAATTAATGCGCATGTTTGTTACATTTACATTAGAGGAGAATATTTAAATGAGGGGCAAAGACTACAAGAGGCAATTAATCAAGCTTACGAAAAGAAATTTTTGGGAAAAAATGCTTGCAATTCAGGATGGGATTTAGAAATTCATATTCATTACGGTGCAGGCGCTTATATCTGTGGTGAAGAAACCGCTTTACTCGAAAGCATTGAGGGAAATAAAGGCCAACCAAGGTTAAAACCACCTTTTCCTGCTCTAGTTGGTTTGTATGGTTGTCCAACAATTGTAAACAACGTTGAAACTATAGCGGTGGTTCCAACTATACTTCGAAAAGGAGGAAAATGGTTTGCATCAATTGGTAAACCAAAAAACACTGGAACAAAAATATTTTGTATTTCAGGAAATGTTAATNCACCTTGTAATGTAGAAGAAGAAATGGGTATTCCACTCAAAGAGTTAATTGAAAAACATGCTGGAGGTGTAATAGGAGGCTGGGAGAATCTCCAAGCAGTTATACCTGGTGGGTCCTCAATGCCTTTACTGTCAAAAAAAATATGCGATACAATCACTATGGATTTTGACTCTCTAATAGAAAATAAAAGTGGTTTAGGTACTGCTGGTGTCGTAGTCATTAACAAGCAGCAAGATATTATTGNNTGTATGGCAAGAATAGCNAGATTTTANAAACANGANAGTTGTGGNCAATGCACTCCATGTAGAGAAGGTTCTGGTTGGATGTGGAGAATTTTAGATAGAGTAACAAAAGGAAAAGCAACCTTTGGTGATGTCGATTTATTAGAAGATGTAACAAAGCAAATTGAAGGCCACACTATTTGTGCTTTTGGCGAGGGCTCAGCTTGGCCAGTACAAGGTCTATTAAGACACTTTAAAAAAGAAATTGAAAGCAGGTGTAGAGAAGAGCCATTGATAAAGAAAAAAGCAAATAATCCTTATTTAGTAGATCAACATTTATTGGAAAATAAAAATGCCTAAGATTATTATTAACGGTAAAGAGATAGAGTTTGAAAAAGGCATGACAGTTTTACAAGCTTGTGANCTAGCAGATGTAGAAATACCAAGATTTTGTTATCATGAAAAATTATCTATAGCAGGAAATTGCAGAATGTGTTTAGTTGAAATGGAAAAGTCCCCTAAACCAATAGCATCATGTGCTATTCCCGCCGCTGAGGGAATGAATATTAAAACCAATACTACAATGGTAGAAAAAGCTAGAAAAGGTGTGATGGAATTTTTATTAGCCAACCATCCTTTGGATTGTCCAGTTTGTGACCAGGGAGGAGAATGTGATTTACAAGACCAATCTTTGTACTATGGAGTTGATAAATCAAGATTTGTAGAAAACAAAAGAGAAGTAAAAGAAAAATACATGGGCCCTCTAATCAAGACTCAAATGACAAGATGCATACATTGCACTCGTTGTGTGAGATTTGCGACAGAAGTAGCTGGTGTGCCAGAGATTGGAGCAATAGGTAGAGGAGAAAATATGGAAATCACAACTTACTTAGAAAAATCTATGGAGTCTGAGCTTTCAGCTAATGTTATAGACCTATGTCCTGTTGGAGCTTTAACATCAAAACCGTATGCCTTTGAAGCAAGACCTTGGGAGCTAAAAAAAACTGAAAGCATTGACGTTATGGACGCTGTAGGATCTAACATAAGAGTAGACACATACAATTGGGAGGTAAAAAGAGTATTGCCAAGACTTAATAATAAAATTAATGAAGAATGGATTTCCGACAAAACACGATACTCATGTGATGGTCTTTTGAAGCAAAGATTAGACGTACCTTATATTAAAAAAGATAATAAATTATTAAAATCAAATTGGGATGAAGCGATAGAGATAATAAAAAATAAACTTAAGGAAATTAAACCCAGTGAAATAGCTGGTCACGTTGGCGACATGATAAGTTTAGAAAACTCTTTAGCTTTTAAAAAATTTCTTAAGCATTTAAACAGTGAAAATTTAGAATTTAGGGAGAAAAAATTTTATATAAATCCTAACGAAAAAATGAATTATATTTTTAATTCTTCTATTCAAGGAATAGAAGATGCTGATTTAATATTATTAGTTGGAACAAACCCAAGATTTGAAGCAACTATGTTAAATGCTAGAATAAGAAAAGCATATAAAAAAAATAATGTTCCGATTTTTTCTATAGGAAACCCTGGAGATCTTACTTACGATTATACCATAATAGGTAAAAAAACAGACGATGTTAAAGATTTAATTGAAAAAAAAAGTGAATTTTCAAAAAAAATATTATCTTCGAAAAAACCTTTAATAATTATTGGAGAATCTGCTTTAGAGCTTAAGAGTGGAAAATATATATTTGAAGAAATAAAAAGATTTCTAAATGCTAATAAATTCATTTCTAAAGATTGGAATGGATTAAATGTTTTAATGCAAAATGCTTCAACAGTCGGTTCAATTGATTTAAGAATTTTACCAAATGAAAAAAATGATTTTTCTTTTTTTGATAAAGTGGAAGAAAATAAATTTAAATTTTTATATTTACTAGGTTCAGATAATTTAAAAATTATAAAGAATAATGAATTTATTGTCTACCAAGGAAGTCATGGAGACAAAGGAGCGGAAATAGCAGATGTAATTTTGCCTAGCGCAACTTATACAGAACAAAATGGTCTTTATGAAAATTTAGAGGGCAGGGTTCAAGAATGTGTTAAAGCTTCTTATCCAATTGGAGAAGCAAAAGAAGATTGGAAAATTTTTAATTTAATTTTAAAATCAATTAATGAAGATCANAAAAACTATAAATTTGAATTTTTAAGAAAAGAAGCTTTAGATAAAATTATGAATTTTACTAAATTAAATGAACTTCCTGAAAAAAAGATTGTTGTTAATGAAGAAATAAATTCTGAGTTTATAAGTGAAGAAATGTTTATAAAACCGATTGATTATTATTATTCTAACTCAATTTCTCGGGCATCAAAAACAATGAGCGAGTGTCGACAAATTAATCAAAAAATAAAAAAAACTGGCTAAAAATTATGTACGAATATTTTCAAATCTTAATTAATGAAATTTATAAAATTTTATTTTTATTAATACCTATTTTGGTATCTGTTGCTATGATTGTATGGCTTGATAGAAGAGTTTGGGGATTAGTTCAAAAAAGAAGAGGTCCTAACGTTGTGGGACCATTCGGGCTTTTTCAAACTGTAGCAGACGCATTAAAATATATATTCAAAGAAATAATAATACCTGCTAGNGCTAATAAAACTGTTTTTATATTAGCNCCNATCGTAACNATGACTTTAGCTTTAGTTTCTTGGGCAGTAATTCCAATGAGTGAGCAATTTGTTTTGTCAGATATAAATGTAGGAATATTATACTTGTTTGCTGTTTCTTCTTTAGGTGTTTATGGNATTATTATGGGAGGNTGGGCNTCTAATTCTAAATATCCTTTTTTAGGNGCNATAAGGTCTGCNGCTCAAATGGTTTCTTACGAAGTNTCAATTGGAATTATTATNATNAATGTTCTTCTNTGNGTNGGNTCANTNAANTTAAANGATATAGTNNTAGCCCAACAAGAACTTTGGTATGTGATACCTTTATTTCCAATGTTTGTGATNTTTTTTATTTCTGCTCTAGCNGAAACNAATAGACCNCCTTTTGATTTACCAGANGCTGANGCTGAATTAGTTGCNGGATATCAAACNGAATATTCAGGNATGATGTATGCTATGTTTTGGTTAGGAGAATATGCAAATATNTTATTAATGTGTGCAATGGGNTCTATTTTGTTTTTAGGTGGATGGCTACCAATAATAGATATTNACCCAATNAATTTAATTCCANGCCCNGTATGGATGATATTAAAAATTCTTTTTTTATTNTTTCTNTTTGCTTTAATAAAAGCAATAGTACCNAGATANAGATATGATCAACTTATGAGACTNGGTTGGAAAATATTTCTTCCTTTTTCTCTTATATATTTAGTTTTAACAGCAAGTTTNTTGTTNTTTTTTGATAAATTACCAAAAGGNAATTTTTAATGANTTTATCTAGAATNTTTAANACAATTTTTTTAATTGAATTTATNAAAGGNTTATATTTNGCAATTAAAGAAATGTTTAAAAAATCAAAAACAATNAATTATCCTTTCGAAAAAGGTCCAATAAGCCCNAGAATGAGNGGCGAACATGCTTTAAGAAGATANCCTAGCGGAGANGAAAGATGTATTGCNTGNAAGTTATGTGAAGCNGTATGNCCCGCTCAAGCTATAACAATNGAGTCAACTGAAAGACCTGATGGNAGCAGAAAAACAACNAGATATGATATTGANATGNTNAAATGTATATATTGTGGGTTATGCCANGAGTCTTGTCCAGTAGATGCNATNGTGCAAGGACCAAATTTTGAATTTGCCACNGAAACTAGAGAAGAACTTTATTATAANAAACAAAAACTTTTAGATAANGGAGATCGATGGGAGTCTGTTTTATCNAAAAATATNAAGNTAGANAAACCTTANAGATAANAAATGATAGCTCANNCTGTNTTNTTTTATTTTTTTTCNATAATAGCAATTTTTTCTTCTTTAATGGTNATTACATCAAGNANTACAGTAAATTCNGTTTTTTTTTTNATANTAGATTTTATTTCTGTNGGNTGTTTATTTATTATGGTTGGAGCAGANTTNTTAGGAATGATTATATTGATTGTGTATGTGGGNGCAGTNGCTGTTTTATTTTTATTTGTNGTAATGATGNTAAATGTAGCTGAGCAAAAACAATCNTGGTTTATNGGAAAANGATCNACTCATTTACCAACTGGNTTAATAGTAAGTGTNTTAATTTTTTTAGAGATNTTAGTAGTTNTAGGAGGCTGGAAATACAAAGNTAATTTAATGTCAAGTAGNACGCTCGAANTTTCNANTATTTCTAATACTCATCANNTAGGNNTGGTAATGTATACTGATTANATTTTATATTTTCAATTAGCNGGTATAATTCTTTTACTNTCAATGATNGGNGCNATTTTACTTACTTTTCGAAAGAGATCAGGAGTAAAAAAACAAAGTTATTTAAANCAAATNTCTAGGNACCCNTTNTCTTCANTNGAATTAAAAGAAGTTCANTCTAATAANGGAGTAANNGTAGATGATTGANATTGGNTTAGGTCATTATTTATCTTTGGGTGCNATAATATTTTTTNTAGGTGTTATGGGAATTTTTCTNAACAGAAAAAATGTAATTGTAATTTTAATGTCNATAGAGTTAATTCTTNTAGCNGTAAANATAAATTTAATTTCNTTTTCAATTTTTTCAGGAGATATTTTGGGACAAATATTCACAATGCTTATTTTAACTGTNGCAGCAGCAGAAGCAGCAATAGGTTTAGCAATAATTGTAATTTATTATAGAAATAAAGGNTCAATAAGAGTTGAAGATATTCATGGTATGAAAGGTTAAATGGAATACGCTGTAATTTTTCTTCCATTANNAGGNTCTATAATTGGTTATCTAGGAAGATCTTTTACAAAATATTTTTCNGAAATTGTTACAAGTTTTTTTGTAATCTGTTCTGCAATNANNTCAATTATNNTATTTTGGCANGGAATTAANAANGACTNTTANGGTAATTANATNATTTTTGANTGGATAAGTTCTGGTAATTTTATTGCAAATTGGTCCATAAATNTNGATCCANTAAGNTCNATNATGTTNGTAGTTGTAACNTTTGTTTCAGCTTTAGTTCATATTTATTCNATTGGNTACATGAGTCATGATCCTCATAAGCCTAGGTTNATGTCTTATCTTTCTCTTTTTACGTTTTCAATGTTAGCTCTAGTTGTTTCTGATAATTTCTTACAATTATTTTTTGGTTGGGAAGGAGTTGGTCTTTGTTCTTATTTACTAATTGGATTTTGGTACAAAAAAGAGTCTGCAAATAATGCTGCAATTAAAGCATTTATAGTAAATAGAGTCGGAGATTTTGGTTTAGCAATTGGAATATTTTTGATATTTTTTTATTTTGGCACAATAAACTTTGATGAAGTTTTCCAGCTAGCACCTGAATTTTTAGAAAAAAAATTTATATTTTTTGGCATTGAGTCAAGTTTAATTACTTTAATTTGCTTATTTTTGTTCATAGGCGCTATGGGAAAATCAGCTCAATTTTTACTTCATACATGGTTACCAGATGCAATGGAAGGACCTACACCAGTTTCTGCATTGATACATGCAGCAACTATGGTGACAGCAGGAGTTTTTTTAGTAGTAAGATGCTCCCCTTTGTTCGAATATTCACAGACTGCTTTAAATTTAGTGGCAATAGTTGGCATGTTAACTGCAATATTTGCTGCATCAGTAGCTTTAGTTCAAAATGATATTAAAAAGATAATCGCCTATTCAACATGTAGCCAATTAGGCTACATGTTCTTTGCAACAGGTATCGGCGCATATCACGTTGCGATGTTTCATCTTTTTACTCATGCTTTTTTTAAGGCTCTATTGTTTCTAGGCTCTGGTTCAGTAATTCATGCTTTTAAAAACGAACAAGATATTAGAAAAATGGGAGGAGTGATGAAAAAACTTCCTTTCACATATATTTTTATGTTAATTGGCACTTTAGCTTTAACAGGCTTTCCTTTTTTATCAGGATTTTACTCTAAAGATGCTATAATTGAATTTGCTTATCTTAGCAACTCAATACTAGGCAATTATGCTGTTACTGTTGGAATTTTTACAGCTTTTTTAACATCAATATATTCCTGGAGGTTATTTTTTAAAACTTTTCATGGTCCTTATAATAATAAAACTATTTCAATTAATGAGACCCATGAGTCACCAATTGTTATGTTAATTCCCTTATTTCTATTATCAATTGGAGCTATATTAGCAGGATATATTTTTAAAGAAACTTTAATTGGTCATCAAAGCAATGATTTTTGGCTTTCGTCAATTTTTTTTCTAAATGAAATAAAACATGACAATATCCCCACATGGTTTTTACTAACAACTCCTATTATTGTAGTAATATCTATTCCATTATCATTTTATTATTTTATCTCTAACCCAAAAGTTTTAGAAAGCTTTAAGACAACAAATGAACCTTTGTATAATTTTTTGTTAAACAAATGGTATATTGATGAATTATACGACTTTATATTTGTTAAACCAGCAAAAAAAATCGGTTTCTTTTTTTGGAAAAAAGGAGACTTGGGGACAATTGATAGATTTGGTCCTGACGGAATTTCAAAATTAGTGAAAAATATTTCAAATAAAGCCGGAAGATTCCAAACAGGATTTATCTATGACTATGCTTTTATAATGTTGATTGGATTATCAATTTTACTAACTTATTTAATTTTAAATTAAAATGAACTTTCCTATATTATCTACTTTAATCTTTTTACCGTTAGTAAGCTCATTATTTATTTTTTTATCTAAAGGTCAAAAAAATAATTTTGGGGCAATTTATATCTCGCTTTTCGCAAGCATTGCAACCTTTATACTTTCTTTGTTTCTTTGGTATTCATTAGATTACACTTCATCAGAATTTCAATTTGTAGAAGAAAAAACTTGGATAAATGATTTTATTAAATTTAAATTAGGAGTGGATGGAATATCGATTTTGTTCATAGTTCTTACGACTTTTATAACTCCGATTTGTATTATTTCTTGCATAAATAGTGTTAAAGACAGAGTAAAAGAGTTTTTGATAGCAATCTTGATATTAGAAACATTTATGATTGGTGTTTTTTGTTCATTAGATTTGGTAATTTTTTATTTATTTTTTGAGGCGGGGTTAATACCAATGTTTTTAATAATAGGAGTTTGGGGGGGTCCAAAAAGAGTTTATTCTGCTTTTAAATTTTTTCTATTTACTTTACTTGGATCTGTTTTGATGTTGGTTGCTATCATATTAATTTATTGGCTTACAGGCACAACAGACATTACTGAAATTTATGAAATTAAAATTCCAAAAGATTATCAAAATTTACTTTGGCTGGCCTTTTTTAGTTCATTTGCTGTAAAAACACCTATGTGGCCAGTTCATACTTGGTTGCCAGATGCACATGTAGAAGCTCCAACAGCTGGTTCAGTAATACTTGCTGCTATACTTTTAAAAATGGCAGGCTATGGTTTTTTAAGATTTTCTATACCAATGTTTCCTGTCGCTACAGAATTTTTTACTCCTTTAATTTATTTCCTAAGTATAGTGGCAATTATTTACACTTCCTTAGTTGCATTAATGCAAGATGATATGAAAAAATTAATCGCATATTCATCAGTTGCCCATATGGGTTATGTTACATTAGGTATTTTTACCCTAACAAAACAAGGAATTGAAGGTAGTATTTTTCAAATGTTAAGCCATGGTCTAATTTCAGCGGCACTTTTTTTATGTGTTGGAGTTGTGTATGACAGAATGCATTCAAGATTGATAAGTACTTATGGAGGGCTGGTAAGCAATTTACCAAAATATTCGTTCTTGTTTATTATATTTGCTTTAGCAGCTTTAGGTTTACCAGGCACCACAGGGTTTTTAGGTGAATTTTTGGTTTTAGTAGGAAGCTTTCAAAAAAATTATTTAGTGGCAATGTTGGCAACAGTAGGAGTAGTTCTAGGAGCGGCATATATGTTGTGGCTTACAAAAAGAGTTATTTTTGGAAACATTGTTAATAAAGAAATAAAAAATTTAAAAGATATCAATAAACTAGAGATTATTATGCTAGCAACATTAGCTTTTCTCATTATATTTTTTGGATTTTATCCCTCTCTGATAATTGAAACATTAAATGTTTCAGTAGATAATTTGATTAATGATTATGAAAAATCTCTAACAGGAGTAAGTTTAGCTGGCAATGATTTATAACTTAAATGTACTACTACCTGAAGTTTTTTTGACTATGTCAATTTTTAGTATTCTAATGATAGGAGTGTTCACAAATAAAAGTTTTAATTTAATCTTTAATTTGACCTCATTAATAATTTTGATAACTATTTTAATTATATTAAATTCCTTCGGTACCAGTGAAAAAATTTTTTTAGAAAGTTTTTCTAAAGATGCTTTTTCTAATTTTTTTAAAATTTTATTACTTGTTTCAAGTTTATTTGTTTTAAATTCTTCAAAAAATTTTATAGTCGATCATAAAATAGATAAGTTTGAGTATCCAATTATTGTTCTAATTTCAATATTAGGAATGTTTTTTATGGTTAGTGCTAATGACCTAATTTTATTTTATTTAGGCTTAGAATTACAATCGCTAGCACTATATATTTTAGCTTCTATTGATAGAGATAACTTACGATCCTCGGAGTCTGGAATAAAATATTTTATTTTAAGTGCTTTATCATCAGGACTTTTGTTATACGGCTGTTCCTTAATGTATGGTTTTACTGGATCAACAAATTTCGAATTTATAGGCAATGAGCTTAGTAAAGAAAATACAGGCGCAGTATTTGCAATGGTATTTATTTTGGTTGGTTTAGCTTTTAAGGTTTCAGCAGTTCCTTTTCATATGTGGACACCAGATGTTTACGAAGGGGCACCAACATCAATAACGAGTTTTTTTGCTGTAGTTCCAAAAGTAGCTGGCTTAGCCATACTAATTAAATTTATGCAAATACCTTTTGCAAATATTTTATTTGAATGGCAAACGATAATGATTTTTATTTCTATTTCCTCTATGATTTTAGGAGCTATAGCAGCGATTATTCAAAAAAACATCAAAAGACTTTTAGCATATAGTTCTATCGGTCATATTGGTTACGCTTTAGCAGGAGTAGCCACGGGATCTATTTCTGGTTATGAAAGTGCGATTGTCTATATCACAATATATGTTGTTATGAACATTGGTGCTTTCTCTTGCTTATATTTGATGAAAAAAGAAAATGAGTACAAAGAGAATATTTCAGATTTGTCAGGTATTTCAAAAAAACATCCGGCTTTATCAATATCTTTTTTGATTATTTTATTTTCGCTAGCTGGCATCCCTCCATTAGGAGGATTTTTCGCAAAATTTTATATTTTTTCTTCTGTTTTAGAACAAAAGATGTATACCTTAGCAATTATAGGATTACTTACGACCGTCATATCTGCATTTTATTATTTAAGAATAATTAAGACAATTTATTTTGATGATAGCATCATTACATTTGATAAAACTAAGAATAAGGTTGCTCAAATTTCAATAACTTTAAGTTGTTTTATTTTAATTACATTTTTTTTATATCCATCATTTCTAAATAAAATTGTGAATTCACTGTTTATTAATTAATGAGATTTAAAGTTATAAAATTTAATAGTGTCAAAAGCACTAATGATGTAGCACTTCGATTAATTAAAAAAGGCATGATAAACCCAACAATTATTTCATCTAATATTCAAACAAAAGGCAGAGGAACAAGAGGAAAAAAATGGATATCCACAAAGGGCAACTTATTTGTAACTGTTTTTTTTAAATTTGATCCAAAAAAGATCAAATTTCAAGAATATGCAATTTTAAATGCTTATATAATCAGAAAAATTATATCAAAATTCATCTCAAAAAAGATAAACATTAAATGGCCTAACGACATAATTATAGAAAAAAAAAAAGTTTGTGGTATTTTGCAAGAGGTAATCAGTTATAAAGAAAAACAGTTTTTAATAGTTGGGTTGGGTATAAATATTGAATCTTCACCTAACTTACATAATTTAAAAACAACTTTTCTAAAAAAATATACTAAAAAAAAACTAGATAAATACAAAATTTTAAAAGATATTAAAACAACCTATGAAAAACTTTTTGAGGACAAAAACAGATATCTGTTCTTACAACTAAAGAAAAAAATTAAATGAAATATTTAGTTGGAGATATAGGTAATACTTTTACAAAAATATCTATTGTAAATAAAAATTTTAAAATTTATAAGTCATTTAACTTTAGTACAAAAAAAATACTTCAAAATAAAAGAAAATCTTTTTTTTTAATTAGCGTTATTAACAATAAATTAGATAAAAATGTTTTATTTTCAAGTGTTGTTCCGGAGGCTTTTAAAATTATAAAAAAATTTTTGATGAAAAAAAAATTTAAAGTTTTTGAAATTAAAGATTTGAAAATTAAAAAGATTTTAAAAATAAGAATAAAAAATTATAAACAATTAGGATCCGATAGAATATCTAATGCAATAGGATCACTAAAGTATAATAATAGTATTATAATTGATTTTGGTACAGCAACTACATTTGATATTATTAAAAATAAAGTATATGAAGGAGGCGTTATTTCACCAGGTATAAATTTATCAATTTTAAACTTAAGTAAATCTACAGCATTATTACCTATTTTAAATTTAAAAAAAGCGCAAAAAAATTATGGTAAAAACACACAAGAAGCTTTAAATGCTGGGTTTATATGGGGTTATGAAGGTTTAATAAACAATATAATTAAAAAGATATCTTCAAAGTCAAAAATAAAATATAAAATAATTTTAACTGGTGGACATGCCAAACTATTTAAAAATCATATCCACTACAAAACAATAATTGACCAAAATATCACAATTAAAGGTGTTGCAAAGGTGTTTGAAAAATTAATATGAAAAAAGAAGAATTAACTTTTTGTCCATTAGGGGGTTCAGGTGAAATAGGCATGAATATGAATCTTTATGCTTATGGTGCGCAAGAAAATCAAAAATGGATCATTGTTGATATGGGTGTTGCTTTTGCTGACGACTCAATACCAGGAGTTGATTTAATTTTCCCAGATCCTGGTTTTATAATTGATAAAAAGGAGGATCTATTAGGAATTGTTTTAACACATGCACACGAAGATCATATTGGTTCAATTTCTCACATATGGCCAAGTTTAAAATGTAAAATTTATGCAACTCCTTTTACAGCAGTTTTAATTCAAGAGAAATTTAAAGAAAAAAAAATAGATATTTCGAATTATCTCAATATAGTTCCTCTAAATACAAAAATAAAATTAGGTGAATTTGAAATCGACTTTGTTACTCTTACTCATTCTATACTGGAACCAAATGGATTGAGCATTACCACTCCACTTGGAACAGTTTTACACACAGGAGACTGGAAAATAGATCCAAATCCTTTAATTGGAGGAAATATTGATGAAAAAAAATTAAAAAAAATTGGAGAAAAGGGCGTTTCTATTATGATCTGCGACTCTACAAATGTTTTTAATCCTGGTCGCGCTGGTTCAGAGTCTGAAGTGAGAGAAAGTTTGTTAAAAATAATGGAAAGTAAATCAAAAAGAATTTTGGTTACATCATTTGCTTCTAACGTCGCCAGAATGGAGTCTATTTTCTATTGTGCTAAAAAAACAGAAAGATCAATATGTTTAGTTGGTCGCTCGATGCAAAGAATTTACAAAGCAGCAAAAAAGTGTGGTTATCTAGGAAACTTAATTGAACCTATAGAGCCTAAAAATGCAAAAAAAATATCAAAAAATAAAATAATTTACTTAGCTACAGGAAGCCAAGGTGAACCAATGGGAGCTATGAATAGAATTATAAATGGTATACACCCTGAGGTATATATAGAAGATGGAGATTGTGTAATTTTTTCTTCAAAAATTATTCCTGGAAATGAAAAAAAACTCTATCAGCTACAAAATTTAATAGTAAAAAATAATATTGAATTAATTACAGAAGAAAATGCGTTTGTTCATGTTTCGGGTCATCCTAATAGAGACGACCTTAAAGATATGTATAAATGGGTTAAACCAAAATGTATAATTCCTGTTCATGGGGAACATAGACACATGAAAGAACATGTAGCTTTTGCAAAAGAGTTACAAATTCCGAACACTCTCCTCATAGAAAATGGAGATATTATTAAGCTTCTTCCAGGCAACGAGCCAAAGATAATTGATAAAGCCCCCATAGGAAAACTATATTTAGATGGTAGCGTAGGCGTAGATGCTGATTCACAATCAATTAAAGAAAGAAAAAATCTATCTGTAAACGGTTATTTAGAAATTACTTTAATTGTTTCAAACAATGGAAAAATAAAAAAACCTGTAATTTCATTTAAAGGAATACCAGAAGGAAATGATACTGAAACTTTTATATTCGATGTGGAAGACGAAATATTAAATATTTGTAGGACTTTTTCTCTACAAAGTAAAAATCAAGAAAAAAACTTGATAGAGACCATAAAACAAAACTGTAGAAAAATAATTAGAGAAAGAACTGGAAAGAAACCTTTTACAAATATAAACATAGCTAGAATCTAATGGGACTGACCGGATCAATAATAATTTATGTAATGATTTGGTGGATAGTTTTTTTTTCTATTTTGCCAGTTGGAATACAATCTAATAAAGAAATCTTTAAAGATAGGATCGAAGGCATAGATCCAGGAGCTCCAAAAAACCCAAAAATAGCAAAAAAATTTTTGATTACAACTATAATTACTTCAATAATATTTATAATGATATATTATCTAGTAAAAAATAATTTCTTAAACTTAAGGGAATTCTTACAATAATGTATCTATCTAAACTCTTTATTCCAATAACTAAAGATGTTCCATCTGATGCAAAAATAAAATCTCACCAACTGATGTTGAGAACTGGAATGATTAAGCAATCATCAACAGGAATATATTCTTGGCTTCCATTAGGTTTTAAAATAATGAAAAAAATTGAAAAAATAGTAAGAGAGGAACAAAATCTTATTGGAGCACAGGAAATGCTTATGCCAACTATCCAATCATCAGAAATATGGAAAGAAAGCGGAAGATATGAAGATTACGGGGAAGAAATGCTTAGAATTAAAGATCGCCAAGGAAGAGAAATGTTATACGGGCCAACAAACGAAGAATTAATAACTGATATATTTAGATCAAGTGTTAAATCTTATAAATCTCTTCCACAAATTCTTTATCATATACAATGGAAATTTAGAGATGAAATAAGACCAAGATTTGGAGTTATGAGATGTCGAGAATTCTTTATGAAAGACGCTTACTCATTCGATATTAGTGACGAAAATGCTAAGAAATCTTATAACAAAATGTTTTATTCTTATATAAGAACTTTTAAACGTCTTGGTTTACAAGCTATTCCCATGGCAGCAGACACAGGACCAATCGGAGGAGATTTATCACATGAGTTTGTTATTTTAGCAGAAACCGGTGAAAGTCAGATCTTTGCTGACAAAAAAGTATTCGAAATAAATTTTGATAAATATGATACTTCAGAGAAATCTTTACAAAAAATGAGAGAAGATTACTCATCTATTTATGCGGTTACAGACGAAAAATATAACGAAAAAGATTTTAGCAAAAAAGTTAAGAAAGAAAATCAAATTAAAACAAGAGGAATCGAAGTTGGACACATATTCTATTTTGGTGACAAATACTCTAAACCTCTTAATTGCTTAATTGATACTCAAGCAGGCAAAAAAATTTCAGTTAAAATGGGATCTTATGGTATTGGAATTTCTAGATTAGTTGGAGCAACTATTGAAGCAAACTACAATAATGATGTAATGAAATGGCCTAAATCAATTTCTCCTTTTGAGGTCGTAATCATTCCTAGCATAAGTAAAAGCAATGAGGAAAACCTTATAAAAGCTGAAAAAATATATAAAGATTTAAAAAAACAAAATATTGACGCATTGTTAGACGATGTAGATGAAAGCATGTCAAATAAATTTAAAAAACATGATTTGATAGGTGTTCCATATCAAATAATAATTGGTTCTAAATCAGAACAAGGTAAGTTCGAATTCAAAGAACTTAACTCACAAACTGAAATGCTTAGTTTAGAGACCATAAAGTCAAAACTTAAAAAAGATTAAATTGTTTACAAAAGCTGAAAGAATAATTTCATTTAGAAACTTACGTCCAAAAANAAAAGATGGATTTTTGAAAGTAATTTCAATCTTTTCTTTTTTAGGGATTATGATTGGAGTAGCGACATTAATAATTGTTATGTCAGTAATGAATGGATTTAAAACTGATTTAACAAAAAAAATTCTAGGCTTAAATCCACACGTAGTAGTTCAGTCAAATAGTTACAAAATTGAAAATAAATTTGAAGAAATTCTTATAAAAAAATTTAAAGATATAATTATTTCAAGAACTTACTCAGGAGAGGGTATTGTAGTGAGTAATGAAAATGCTAAGGGAATAATTATAAAAGGAGTTAATAAAGATAATATTGAAAAGTTAAATTTCTTACATAAAAAATTTTTAAAAGGTGATTTAAAAAACTTTGAAGAAAATTCTGCCTTCATTGGAGCAGAACTAGCGTTTAACTTAGGTTTAGATGTTGGNGATAAAATTAATCTTATGTCTTCAGTCTTTATATCTACACCATTAGGAGGGTTTCCAAAACAGGAATCATTTTTAGTTTCAGGTATATTTAGAACCGGTTTTTATGAATTTGATCAAAATTTAGTTTTTTTAAATCTTTCAAACGCTTTATCTCTTTTCGATAAATATGAAAATGATCAGAATCTAGAAATTTATTTAAAAGACCCAATGAAAGCTGATAAGTATAAAACTGAAATACAAAAATTAAACCAGAACTATTTTATATATTCTTGGTCAGACCTTAATAAATCTTTTTTTAGCGCACTTAAAGTTGAGAGAAATGTGATGTTTTTAATTTTAACACTTATCTTAGTTGTAGCAGCTTTTAATATTATCTCAGGCTTGACCATTTTGATAAAAAATAAAACAAAAGAAATAGCTATTNTGAAAACTTTAGGTCTTAGCAACAAATCTATTAAAAAGTCTTTTTTTTTAACTGGTTTTACAATTGGTCTAGGCGCCACAATTACTGGAATTTTCATTGGNGTTGTCTTTTCTTTAAATATTGAGTCCATAAGGCTGTTTTTATCAAATTCATTTAACTTTGAACTATTTCCTTCTGATGTTTATTTTTTAGAAAGACTTCCTAGCGAAATAAACATCTATTCAATTTTGATTGTTTTTATATTTTCATTAATAATATCTGCATTAGCTTCATATCTTCCAGCCATGACTATATCTAAAATGAAAACCTTTAGAGCTTTAAAATATGAATAAAATTTTATTAGAAACGGTAAATTTAAAAAAAACATTTGATCATAAAAATGGAACTATAGAACTTTTTAAAAATGTTAACCTTAAAATTAAAAGAGGAGACTTAATTGCACTAACAGGCCCATCTGGCTCAGGAAAATCATCTTTTTTACATATACTTGCTTTANTAGACTACCCCACCAAAGGTAAAATTTTTATTAACAATCAGGACACAAAAAATTTTAGTGAAGAACAAAAAGATCAAATAAGAAGAGATAGAATATCAATTATTTTTCAAGACAATAATTTATTATCAGATTTTAACGCATATGAAAATGTTATGATGCCTCTAACTATAAAAGATGAAAAAACTTTAATGGCATCTAAAAAGGTAGATAAAATTTTAAAAGATGTAAAAATATTTAATAGAAAAAATCATTTTCCAAGTGAAATGTCTGGTGGAGAACAGCAAAGAGTTGCAATTGCTAGAGCTCTAGTTGCANAAACAGATTTAATTTTAGCTGATGAGCCAACTGGAAATTTAGATTATAAGACCTCAGAGGATATATTTTCTTATTTCTTAAAACTAAAAAAATTAAACAAAGCAATAATTTTTGCAACTCATAATAGAGAACTTGCCAACAAGGCAGATTATACATTGAGTATTTCTAAAGGTAATATAAAACTCTCAAATGCCCTTTCAAAATGAACAATTTAATCATTTAAAAATACATACCCAATACTCAATTTGTGAAGGAGCGATAAAGATCGATGAATTGGCAGACTTCTGTAAAAAAAATAAGATAAAAGCTGTTGGCCTAGCAGATAGTTTTAATTTATGCGGTGCTTTAGAATTTGCAGAAAAAATAAGTAAAGTTGGTACTCAACCAATAATCGGAACACAAATAAATATTTTAGTTGATAATAAAATTGGTAAAATAACTTTATATGCAACTTCACAGGAAGGATATAAAAATTTAACTACATTATCTTCAAAAAGTTATTTAAATAATAAAAATTCCAATGATCCNTATTGTACTATAGAAGATTTAGTTCTGAACAATAAAGACATAATTGTTTTAACAGGAAGTTATAATAATTTATTTGGTAAGTTATTTTACTCTAATCAATTTAAGTTAATCGATAAAATAATGGGTAAATTAAAGAACTCTTTTAAGAATTTTATGTATATTGAAATACAGAGGCATGGTGAAAACCAAGAGCAAAATTTTGAGGAATATTTATTAAAACTTTCATCTAAATACGATCTTCCAATTATTGCCAGTCAAGAAGTTTATTATTTGGACCCCAGTATGTCTGAAGCTCATGATGCACTAATTTGCATAGGTGAAAAACAATTTGTTGATAATCCAAATAGATTTCGGTTAAGTAACCAACACTTTTTTAAAAAAAACGAAGATGTTCAAAAGTTGTTTAAAGATATTCCAGAAGCACTAACCAACAATTATAGTTTTCCTTTTAGATTTAAATTTAAACCCAAAAAATCAAAGCCTATCCTACCATCAATATCTAACAATAATGGTATTANAATTGAAAAAGAGCTGATGGATCAAGCTCAAAAGGGACTTGATGAAAGACTGAAAGATTTTATTTTTAAAAAATATACAGGTAAATCTTTAGAAGAAGTAAAAACAATTTATCAGGATAGATTATTGCATGAATTGAACATTATTAATTCAATGAACTACTCTAGCTATTTTTTAATTGTATCCGACTATATCAAATGGGCTAAAAATAATTCAATTCCTGTGGGGCCCGGAAGAGGATCTGGAGCTGGTTCTTTAGTGGCTTATTGTTTAGATATAACCGATCTTGATCCTATTGAATTTGATTTAATATTCGAGAGATTTTTAAATCCAGACCGAATTTCAATGCCAGACTTTGATATAGACTTTTGCGAGGAACAAAGAGATAAAGTTTTTGAGTATTTAAAGTCAAAATATAAAGATGGGGTNGCCCACATAATTACTTTTGGAAAATTAAAAGCGAGAATGGTTCTAAGGGATGTTGGTAGAGTATTAGGACTATCTTATGGACATGTAGACAAAATTTGTAAAATGGTTCCATTTGATCCGTCTAGACCATTAACTCTTCAAGAGTCTATTAATAGAGAACCTAGATTTGAAAAAGAAATTAGGAGCAATAACAAGGTTAAAAAACTTGTAAATTTATCTCTGAAGCTGGAGGGATTAAATCGAAATATGGCTACACATGCTGCTGGTGTAGTGATTGCAGGAAATAAACTATCAGAACAATTTCCTCTCTATTTCGACCAAAGTTCAAATTTAATTTTGCCTTCTACACAATACGACATGTATTCTTCAGAAAATGCGGGATTAGTAAAATTTGATTTACTTGGTCTTAAAACGTTAACAGTAATCAACAAAACACTAAAGAGACTAAAACTTAAAAATATAAATTTGAATATAAGTAAAATTAACGTTGACGATAAAAAAGTTTATGAACTTTTGTCAACTGGGGAAACTACAGGCTTATTTCAATTAGAAAGCACAGGAATGAGAGATGTAATTAAACAAATGAAGCCAAATAAATTTGATGACATCATTGCATTAGTAGCTCTTTATAGACCTGGACCAATGAGCAATATACCAATTTATAATGACTGTAAAAATGGAGTCAAAACTCCTCAATACATCCATCCGATACTAGAAAAGATATTGAAACCAACATACGGAATTATTATTTATCAAGAACAGGTAATGCAAATTGCCCAAATTCTTGCAGGATTTACAGCGGGAGAAGCAGATATTTTAAGAAGAGCAATGGGTAAGAAAAAAAAAGCCGAATTAGATAAACAAAAAGAGAGATTTATTAACGGAGCTACAAAAAAAGGGATAAAAAAAGATGTAGCTAATTTTGTTTTCACCAAGATCGAGCCTTTTGCTCAATATGGTTTTAATAAAAGCCATGCTGCTGCCTATGCATTAATAGCGTACCAAACTGCATATCTAAAAACTTACTATAAAGAAGATTTTATTGCGGCCACAATGTCAACAGAGCTCACCAATACGCCAAAGTTAAGGGAATTTGTTTCTGAACTTAAGAGATTAAAAATTAAGATAATTAAACCCTCAATAAATAATAGCCAAGCAGATTTTAAAACAGAGAAAAATATTATTTATTATGGATTAGGAGCAATTAAAAATGTTGGTTTTGAAGCAATCTCAAACATAGTCAACGAAAGAGAAAAAAATGGAAAATTTAAGTCATTAAATGATTTTATTAATAGAGTTGACTCAAAAGATGTTAATAAACTTCAATTAGAAGGCTTGGTAAAAGCAGGCGTATTTGATGAATTTGAAACTGATAGAAATAAAATTTTAAATTCTATACCTAAAATTATTCAAAAGATTAAAAATATTAATGATGATAAGTTTAAAAATCAATCAAGTCTATTTGATGGAGTAAGCGATATGAAAACAGATTTTGAACTTGATGAGTCAAGCACTTGGAGCAAAAAAGAGCTTTTAAGCGAAGAATTTAAATCACTAGGTTTTTACATTTCTGATCACCCTTTGACTGAATATATGGAGATTTTTAATCAATTAAAAATTTCTTCTTATAAAGAATTTTTAAACAGTAAAGAAAATGAAGCTCAAGTCGCAGGCACAATAATGTCTATCCAAGAAAAGAAAAGCGCAAAAGGCACACCATTTGCGATTATAAAATTTAGCGATATACAAGGTGAATTTGAATTATTTTTGTTTGCTGAAAATTTAGTTGAAAATAGGGAAAAATTAAAAGAGTCAGAGTCATTCGTTATGACTCTTCAAAAAGACAAGTCAAATATTAGTCAATCAAATGTTCGAACAAATATTAGAAAGATACTAAGTTTAGATGATATCATTAACAAGCCATATTCAAATGTGACTATCGAACTAAACGAAGAATGTGATATGAATGATTTAAACAAATGTTTAAAAAAAGAGGGAGAAACGCAAGTAAATTTAATTATTCATAATAATAAAAAAAAAATTTATTATAATTTACAAAATTTAAGAAAATTCGACTTTAATCATCTAAAAACGATAAAAAACAAGAAATATGTTAAAAAAATAACATTTTAGAAGCTTGATTTTTTAGGACCGTTGTATATATCAGTACTAAATTTCGCACACAGTTTTAAGGGCATAGCCCTCCCGGTCCATTAATTTGGAGGTACTGTGGTGGATTAACCGGAAAATTATATGAACGTACCAAAAGTAGATATTAAACAATTGCTAGAAGCTGGAGTTCATCTAGGCCACAAGACACTCAGATGGAATCCGAAGATGAAGCAATATATTTTTGGTGAAAAAAACTCTATTCATATAATCGATTTAACACAGACTGTAGAATTTCTTAAAAATGCATTAGTTCAAGTTCATAAAAAAATCTCCAATGGGGGAAAAATACTCATCGTTTCTACAAAAAAGCAGGCATCAGAACAAGTGAGCGATCTAGCAAAAGAAACGGGACAATTTTTTGTTAACTACAGATGGTTGGGAGGAATGTTAACAAACTGGAATACAATTCAAAACTCAATAAAAAGACTTAAAAAATTAGAAGAGCAATTATCAAAAGAAAATGTTGGGTTCACAAAAAAAGAAATTTTAAAGTTTGGTAAGGAGAAAGAAAAACTTAATAGATCATTAGGAGGTATTTCAGAAATGAAAAAACCACCTGATTTAATTTTTATAATAGATACAAATATAGAGTCATTAGCAGTAGCAGAGGCTAAAAAACTTAAAATTCCAATAATTGCAGTTTTGGATACAAACTCAGATCCAACTGGCATTGATTTTCCAATCCCTGGAAATGATGATGCTAGACGTTCAATTAATCTTTATTGTGAATTGTTAAAAAATACAATTAAAGATGCGGAACAGTTTATTAAGAATACAGAAGAAAAAGAATTAAAAAAGCCAGAAAAAAAAGCTGTTATTAAAAAAAAATAATCAAAGATATAATATAATGTCTAATAAAGATTTACTAGATAATATTAAAAAATTAAGAGAAATGACCGGCGTAGGATTTAAAGATTGTAAATTAGCTTTAGATAACACAAAAGGTGATATTGAAAAAGCAATAGAATTTTTAAGAAAAAAAGGTATAGCCAAAGCATCAAAAAAGATGAGCAGAACTGCATCTGAAGGTTTGGCGCTCGTAAAAGAAAGCAATGGAGAAATATCTATAATAGAAATCAATAGCGAAACTGATTTTGTGGCAAAAAACAAAGATTTTATTTCATTTTGTAAAGAGTTGTCTGAAATAAATTTTTCAACNAGAGGAGATGTTGATAAATTAAACAATTCAAAAATGAAAGATGGTTCAACAGTCAAAGAAAATTTGGTAAGTCTTATAGCCAAAATTGGAGAAAAAATTACAATTAGAAGAACTAAATTTTTTGAAAACAAAAAAGGTTTAAANTTCTANTATGTNCATTCAGCTTTAGAAAAAAATATAGGNAANATAATATCNGTAGTAAGTTTAGATGGAATNGTTAAAGGNAAAAANGACGAACTTGGCAATAAAATTTCAATGCATATTGCTGCCTCNAACCCANTAGCTATANACAAAAATGGAATTAANAAGGAATTAGTAGANAANGANNTAGAAATTATAAAGGCNGANNTNANNAANACTGGAAAGNCTCCNGAAATGGCAGAAAAAATATCAAAAGGCAAAATCTCNAAATTNTTNAATGANAATACTCTTTTAAATCAAATATGGATTATGGATCCAAAAAAAAAGGTTTCTGATATACTNAAAGATAATAAANTTNAAAAAGAAATTANAATTTTAGATTTTGTTAGATTTAAAGTCGGCGAAGGAGTTTAAAATGAGTTCAAATTTTAGTGAAAAAAATTATTCATCTAAAATGGAAAAAACTATTCTAGCTTTTAAAAAAGATCTTTCCACTTTAAGAACTGGACGAGCTAACCCAAGCATGTTGGACACCATAAAAGTCGATGTTTATGGGCAACTTCTTCCTATAGAGCAACTAGGAACAATAAGCGTGCCTGAGGCTAGATTAATTTCTATTCAAGTTTGGGATAAAACAAATGTACCTTTAATAGATTCAGCAATACAAAAATCTGAATTAGGCATTAATCCTCAAATAGATGGTCAAATTATCAGATTAAGAATACCAGATCTTACTGAGGAGAGAAGAAAAGAACTGATAAAAGTATTAAAAAATATGGGAGAAAAAAGCAAAATCTCAATAAGAAACATAAGACGAGAGGCAAACGAAGATTTAAAAAAAAAATTAAAAGATAAAATAATTTCTGAGGATGAAAATAAAAGCTTTGAAAAGAGTATACAAAAACTTACCGATGCAAATATTACTAATATAGAAAAAATTTTATCAGAAAAAGAAAAAGAGATACTACAAGTATGAATAAACTCAACCACGTTGCCTTTATCATGGATGGTAATGGAAGGTGGGGCCAAAAGAGAAAAAAAGGAAGAAATTTTGGTCATTTGAATGGAGTCAAAACAGTAAAGAAAATTGTTGAAGCTTCCTTAAAAATNAAGATTCCAATAGTAACATTTTATGTTTTTTCTACAGAGAATTGGAAAAGACCTAAATCNGAAATTAAGTTTTTATTTAAGTTAATAATGAGCTATTTCAAGAAGGAATTAAAAAGTGTTATAGCAAATGGTATAAAAATAAACATTATNGGGGATACTAAAAAATTACCATATAAGATTAGATCCTCTTTAAATGAAGTAACAAATTACACCAAAAAAAATAAAAAGATTATTGTTAATTTAGCAATAAATTATGGCTCGAAAGATGAAATAATTTCAGCTTTAAAAAAAATAAAAAAAAATATAAGCATCAAATCTTTAGAAAAAAACCTTTATACAAAAAATTTGCATAACCCAGATATTCTTATTAGAACTGGTGGTCATAAAAGATTAAGTAACTTTATGTTATGGCAGTTGGCTTATTCAGAAATATATTTCTTAAATAAACTTTGGCCTGATTTTAATAGTAAAGACTTAAAAAAAATCATCACAAGTTACAAGAAAACAAAAAGAAATTTTGGATCAATTTAATATGAAAAAAAATTTAAAAAAAAGAGCTTATACTTCATTTTTATTGCTATTATTATTTTTTTTAATGTTAATTAATAATTATATATTAGGCTATATTTTAATAATAGCTGGAATTTTTTCAATTATTGAATTTATAGAGATGAACAAAATTATTTTTAAAAAAAATAAAATTAAATCAATTTTAATAAATTTTATATTTATTATTTATGTTTTTATTTTTTGTTCAGCTTTATTAATTTTTTCAAACTTTGTTCATTTAAAAACTATGATTTTTATAATAATTCTTACTTGTATCGCATCAGATATTGGAGGCTTTATTTTTGGAAATATTTTTAAAGGTGCAAAATTAACAAAGATAAGCCCAAATAAAACTATCTCTGGAGCTATTGGATCTATTATTTTTTCTTGCGTAACTTATTTTTTCGCAATTTTTTATTTAACAAATAATTTAAGTATTNTAATTTTAGTTGTTGCGATCTCAATTTCTATAGCTTGTCAGGCTGGAGATTTGTTTTTTTCTTACCTAAAAAGAAAATCATTTTTGAAAGATACTGGAAATTTATTACCTGGTCATGGAGGTGTTTTAGACAGAATAGATGGTATCTTACTTGGATTGCCAATGGGACTAATAACTTTATTACTCATTAATTAATATGAAAAAAAAAGTTTCAATTTTAGGTTCTACAGGCTCTATTGGACTAAATTGTTTAAAAATTATAAAAAATTATAATTTTTTTAAAATAAATATTTTAATAGCTAATAAAAATTATCGCTTAATTTGCAAACAAATTAATGAATATAATCCAAATATCTTTATCGTATATGACAAAAAAACTTTTTATAAGGTAAAAAAAAAATATAAAAAAAAAAAGATAAAAATTTATAATAGTTTAGATAGTAAAGATTTTTTTTTAACCAAGTCTGATATTACTATAGCTGCTATTCCTGGTATAGTAGGATTAAAACCAACAATTGAATTTACAAAAACAAGTAAAAAAATTTTAATTGCTAATAAGGAGTCAATTATATGTGGATGGAATTTAATTAAAAATGCGGCTTTTAAAAACAATACTAAGATTATACCTGTGGACTCGGAACATTTTTCAATTATGAAATTATTAGAAAATCACAATATTAATGAAGTAAGAAAAGTATATCTAACTGCTTCAGGCGGTCCTTTTTTTAATGTTCCGCTAGCAAAATTAAATAAAGTTCAACCTCAGGAAGCCTTAAAACATCCTAAATGGAAAATGGGAAAAAAAATATCAATAGACTCCGCTACTATGATGAATAAAATTTTAGAGGTTATTGAGGCTCAAAAGATTTTTTCTCTCAATGAAAAGATTATAGAAATTGTAATACATCCGCAATCTTTGGTGCATGCCATTGTTGAATTTAAAAATGGTCTATACAAATTTCTATACCATGATACGACGATGATCATCCCGCTGGCAAATGCGATTTTAGGAAAAAATTTTGATATTAAAAATATTTACAAACCCAAAATGATGACGAACAAAAATCTTTCTTTAAAAGAATTAAATTTTTATAAAGTTGAAACTAAAAGATATCCAATAATAAAACTCAAAAGCAGACTAAATGAATATAATTCTACCTCTATCATTATTAATGCGGTAAATGAAATATTAGTTGATCAGTATTTGCAAAAAAAAATAGACTTTACGTCTTTTTATAACTATTTTTTAAAGGTACTGAATGATAGAAATTACAAGAAATATGCTATAAAGATACCTAAAAACATAAGTCAAATATTAGAAATAGATCAATGGTCAAAAAAAGTTATAGGCAAGCATTTGAAATTAAAAAGATATGTATAAAATAATTTTAGTAACATTAATAAGTATATTTATTTCTTCTTTTTCTAGAGCTGAAATTGTTAAAAAAATTGAAATTATTGGCAATAAAAGAATTAGCTCAGAAACAGTCAAAATTTACGGGAATATTGAAAAGAACAAAAATTACAGTGATAAAGATTTGAACTCAATTTTAAATGATCTTTACAATACAAATTTTTTCTCAGATGTTAAAATAGAATTAAAAAATAGTGTTTTAAAAATTAATCTTGTTGAGTACCCAACAATAAATCAATTAATAATTCTTGGAGAACAAAAAAAATCTTTTGTAGATGAAATTGAAAAAATTATTTTCTTAAAAAAAAATGGATCATTTATTAAAAATAGATTATCTCAAGATATTGAAACAATAAAAAAAGTGTATGGCACAATCGGCTTTAATTTTGTTAATGTAGAAGCCAAAGTCAGAGAAATTGATAAAAATAATCTTGATTTAATTTTTGAAATTGACAGAGGAAATCAAACTAAAATATCTAAAATTAAATTCACAGGTGACAAAAAAATTAGAGAAAAAAGATTAATAGACATTATTGCAAGTGAAGAAGATAAATTTTGGAAAGTAATTTCAAGAAATACAAAATTTAGTCAAAATTTAGTCAATTTAGATATAAGACTTTTAACAAACTATTATAAATCATTGGGTTATTATGATGTTAACGTTACATCTAATTCTGCAGAATTAAAAGAAAGCGGAAATGTCGAGTTAACATATTCTATCGATGCTGGGAAAAGATATATAATTAATAAAATTAGCACAAACGTGGATAGCGTTTTTGATAAAAACATTTTTTATCCTTTAAATGAAAAATATAAAAAATATATAGGATCTTATTATTCACCTTTTAAAGTTAAAAAATTATTAGAGGAAATAGATGAAATTATTGAAAATAATAATATGCAATTTGTTGAACACAATGTTGAAGAAATAATTGAAAATGATGATATTAACATTAAGTTTAATATTTTTGAAGGTGAAAGAGTTCTTGTTGAGCGTATCAATGTTCTTGGTAACACAATCACTAATGAGGCAGTTATTAGAGCGGAGCTCGAAGTTGATGAGGGTGATCCTTTTACAGAACTAGGATTAAATAAATCAGTTTCAAATTTAAAATCTAGAAATA
Organism: Candidatus Pelagibacter sp. TMED197; assembly: GCA_002169755.1. The sequence continues at coordinate 29,925 of NHIU01000019.1, forward strand.
TTTTTTCCACTGTAAACTCTAAAGTTAATACAGGATCAAGTTCAGATTTGAAAATTATAAATATAAATGTTGAGGAGAAACCTACAGGTGAAATTAGTGCTGGTGCTGGAATTGGTACAAGTGGAGGAAGTATAGTATTTAATGTAAGTGAAAATAATTATTTAGGAGAGGGAAAAAAAGTTTCATTTGAAACAGATGTTAGTCAAGAGAGTATTAAAGGGAGATTAAACTATACTGATCCAAATTACGATTTTTTGGGCAATTCATTTAATTATTATTTAAGCAGTACTGCTAACGATAAACCAGACCAAGGTTACGAAAATACTTTAATCACTGCAGGTGTGGGAACAGCTTTTGAGCAATACAAGGATATATATGCCTCATTGGGTATTTCAGCAAATTATGACGATCTTAAAACCGAGAACTCCGCTTCTGACTCTTTAAAAAAACAAAGCGGTAACTTTAGCGAGCTTTCTGGAAATTATGGATTTACTTATGACAAAAGAAACAGATCTTTCATGCCAACAGATGGTTCAATAATATCTTTTAACCAAATAGTTCCAATTTATGCAGATAAATCTTATTTAGGAAATACTTTGTTATTTAGTTCTTATAATTCTTTAACTGAAGATGTTGTTGGAGCAGCAAAATTTTATGTATCTGCCGTTAATGGAATAGGTTCAGATGACGTCAGAATAAGTAAAAGAAGATTTTTAAGTTCAAAAAGATTGAGAGGTTTTAAAAGAGGAAAAGTTGGACCAACCGATGGAACTGATCATATTGGAGGCAATTATGCATCGTCTTTAAACTTTGAGGCAAATTTACCAAATTTGCTTCCAGAAGCAACAAAAACTGATGTAAGTCTTTTCTTAGATTTTGGAAATGTGTGGGGAGTTGACTACGACAAATCAATAGGAGAAAGTAATAAAATTAGATCTTCCACTGGAGCCGCTGCAAGTTGGATTTCACCTTTAGGACCAATGACTTTTGTTTTATCAAGAAATATAACAAAGGCTGATACAGATGAAACAGAAGGGTTTAATTTTAACTTAGGTACAACATTTTAATGATTATAAAATTTAACAAAAAATTTATTTACTTTTTAGTAATTTTTTTAGTTTTTCAGACTAACATCAAGGCTGATGCCCCGTATTTTGTAGACTTTAAATTTATTTTAAATAATAGTAAAGCAGGTGGTGATGCACAAAAATATCTTAAGAAAAAATTAACAGATGGTTTTAAAAAAATTAAAGATAAAGAGAAATCAATACAAAAAGAAGAACAAGTAATTATTACTCAAAAGAAGGTTTTAAGCGCAGAAGAATACAAAAAAAAGGTGACTGATTTAAGAAACAAAGTATCTAATTTACAAAAAGAGAGAAATTCTCTTTTGGATGAAGTTGCAAAACAAAGATCTAAAGCTAGAAGTGATCTTTTAAAGGCCCTAAACCCAATTATGTCTAATTATATGAAAGAAAAAAATATTAGAATGATCGTTGATAAAAAGAGTATTTTATTAGCTGATGAAAACTTAGATTTGACAAAAGAGATCGTTGAGATTTTGAACAAAAATTTAAAAACAATCAAGTTAAACTAACTGATTTTAAAAAGAAGGTGACTTTTTTTAAGAAAAAAAATTCTGATAATATAAATAAATTTTTTCCTAATTTTAATTTAAAAAGAAACTTAAAATTAAATGAGATAAAGACACTAGATAAAGCAAAAAAATTTGATCTTACTTTTTTTGACTCAGTAAAATATAAAAATTACGCCCTAAACACAAAAGCCTCATATTGTATAACGACTGCCAAGTTAGAAAAATTTCTTCCCGATACAATTCAAAAAATAATAGTAAAAAATGTACTTTTTGAATTAGCTAAAGTTCTTAAAACAATATATCCAGACTCAGATATAGATCATCCTGATTCATCATTGAAATTAGGATCTAAATCTAAGTATAAAAGTGTAAAATTTTGTAACAATGTTTTAATTGGTAAGAACGTCAAAATTGGTAAGAATTCAAGTATAGGACCAAACACAATAATTGAGCATAATGTTGTTATTGGAAAAAATTGTATTATTGGTTCAAATGTAGTTTTAAAACAAACGATATTAGGTGATAATGTGGTTATTCAAGATGGTTGTAAAATTGGTGTAAAGGGTTTTGGCTTTATTCCCTTGAAAGATAAAAATTTTAAATTCCCACATATTGGGAGAGTTTTAATAAACGATAATGTTGAAATTGCTTCTGGCTGTACGATAGACAGAGGATCTGTAGATGATACTGAAATAGGAAAAAACACTTATATCGACAACCAAGTGCATATTGCCCATAACGTTAAAATTGGATCTGACTGTATGATTGCTGGACAAGTTGGTTTTGCTGGTAGTTCAACTATTGGTAATAATGTTTCAATCGGCGGTCAAGCTGGTATATCTGGACATTTACGAATAGGTAATAACGTAAAAATTGGTGGAGGTAGCGGTGTAATTAAAGACATAGATGATAATGAGGTAGTTATGGGTTATCCAGCTATTTCTTTTAAAGAGTTTATAAAAAAATGGAAAAAATAAAATGAGTGAAACTGAAATAGATAAAAAAAAAATTGAAAGCTTATTACCTCATAGAGAGCCTATGCTTTTAATCGACAAATTAATTAAAATAATTCCTTTAAAATCGGCAACAGCAATTATGTATGTAAAAAAAAATGCATTCTATGTACAAGGACACTTCCCAAATCAACCAGTAATGCCAGGTGTATTAATAGTTGAAGCTTTTGGCCAAGCAGCTGCTGCTTTAACTGCTCATGGTATTGATCCAAAAGAATACGCAAATAAATTAGTTTATTTAATGAGCGTAGAAAAAGCCAGGTTTAGGAATCCAGTTGTTCCAGATTGTGAACTTCACTTAGAAATAGAAGCTATTAGATCACACGGCAGAGTTTGGAAATATAAAGGAACAGCAAAAGTTAATGAAAAAAGAATGGCAGATGCAGAATGGTCTGCAACAATTGTAGATAGGAAACAATGATACATAAATCTAGTGTTATAGATCCAAAAGCAAAAATTGGAAAAAATGTTAAGATAGGTCCTTTTTGTTACGTAGGACCAAACGTTTCGTTAGATGAAAATGTTGAGTTGATTTCAAATGTTCATATAGAAGGCAGAACAAAAATTGGCATAGGCACAAAGATTTTTCCGTTTGCTAGTTTAGGTACTCAACCACAAGATTTAAAATATAAAGGTGAAAGAAACAGCTTAGATATTGGTAACAATAATTTAATTAGAGAATATGTAACAATTAATCCCGGAACAGAAGGAGGCGGATCTAAAACCTTTATAGGAAATAATTGTTTGTTTATGATTTCATCACATATAGCACATGATTGTAAAATAGGTGACAACGTGATTATTGCAAATAATGTTCCTCTAGGAGGACATGTAACAGTAGAGGACAACGTAATAATCGGTGGGAACTCTGCGGTACAACAATTTACTAGGATAGGTAGATTAGCAATGATAGGTGGAATGACAGGAGTTTTAAAGGATGTAATACCGTTTGGTTTATCTATTGGTAACAGAAACTATTTACAAGGATTAAACTTAATTGGATTAAGAAGACAAAAGTATGAAAATCAAAAAATAATAGGTTTAGATAAAGCTTACAAAGAAATTTTTGCTTCAAAAAATCTTCATGAAA
>NHIU01000020.1 GCA_002169755.1 Candidatus Pelagibacter sp. TMED197
TGCAAATAATTTTATAAAAGAAAATACAAATGGTTAAAGTTTTTTTTAATAACTCATGTAATATATGTAAAGCTGAAATAAACCATTACAAAAGACTGAGTGATGATAGCGTTGAATGGATAGATGTTACAAATAATAAAGAGGCTCAAGAAATAACATCAAAATCATATAAAGAACTTTTACGCAGAATGCACGTCATACAAGATGGTAAAGTTATTGATGGAGCAGAATCTTTTTTAATAATTTGGAAAAATGTGCCTAAATACCATTTTTTATATAAAATATTTAAGATCAAACCTTTGTTTTTTTTCTTGAAAATTTTTTACGAAATTGCAGCTTATTTTCTTTTTATAAAGAACAAACATCTTCTAAGTGATGAAAAAAAGTAATTTACCTAAAAAAACCTGCCCAGTTTGTAATAAACCTTTTGAATGGAGAAAAAAATGGAGATTAAATTGGGAAAAGGTAAAGTATTGTTCTAAGAAATGCTCTAGATCTAATTCAATTTAAAAGTTGATAAGATTATTGGTAAATTTGATTTAAAATTAAAATAACCTTTATTAGAAAATCTCCAGCAAAACTCATCTTCTTTTCGTGTGATGTAATTTATTTTAAGATGGTTTTTTTTAATCAATCTTTTTAAAAATGAGAGATTTTCACCAATAGAAGGGTATATAACATCGAATGATTTGAAAGTTAAGGTAAAATTTATGAAACTATTTTCGTCTAATAATTCAGCTTCATATTTAATGTCATTTAATTGAGAGTTGATAATGCTTTTTTTAAAATCTAATACTTTTTTAGATAGTTTCAATGATCTACTTTCATTGCTTATCAAAACAAAAAAAATTTTTTTATATTTTTTAATTTCATTAAAATTGATAAACATTTCATTTTCAAAAATAATTAAATGCTTGTTTAACTCTTCATTATTATTAATTTTAATAGGAGAAATTTTGTACTCTCTTTTGTCAATGATTGGTAAGGCGATCTCGTTTATTTTGACATTTTTATATTTATTGTTTGTAAATTTACTTATATTCCAAGATTGGGCCAGATAATTTTTACCTTTTGTTTGTATTCCTGCTACCCACCTCCAACTCAAAGTGTTAGAAGCAGCATCTCCATCATATAAGTGTTTCATAAAAAATTCTGCTCCCTTTTGCCAAGGCAATCTTAACGTGAATATCCAAATACTAGCAAATAACATTCTTGTATGATTATGAAGATAATTAAAATTTTTTAGTTCGTTTATCCAATCATTAAAGCATACAATTTCTGTTTCTCCATTTATTGCTTTTAAATATTCATCATCTTCTTTAATTATTTTTAGATCATCTATAAAGTCATTCCAAACCTTTGGTCTTAATTCAAGCCAACCTTTCCAGTAAACTCTCCAAAATATTTCTTGAATAAACTTATCTACTTTTTGAAAGGGATGTTTTTTTAAAACAAGTTTTGCTGTTTCATACTCGGTAATTAATCTATGAGTTATATAGGGTGATAAGCAAGATACATTACTTCTATTAATTGCACCAAAGTCAAAATTTCTTTTAGTGTTATAATTTGAAATATCATTTTCTATAAATTTGTTAAGTTTATCTAAAGCCTCTGATCTAGAAGTAACGAACTGCATTAATCTTCGTCATCCCTCCAGCCATCAATATATAATTTCCAACATGCAAATGTTACACAGATTATTCCAACACAAAAACCTAGCAACACTCCATTTTCCTTACCTAAGTATATNGAACCATAGTGAGANCTTAAAATTGGTGGAAAAACTAAAATACATCCCACAATTATATATCGGTAAATAAAAGGTGGTCTTTTCAAATTGTATTTCCTTGGTCCATTGGTTGAGAAACAGCTGACGTAAACCAACAATTTTTACATTCGTTATCGCTACCTTTTTGCACGTGCCACTCATAAAAAAATAATTTTTTTTCATCAGTCAAAATCTCAATTCTATAAATGTAAGTATTTGGGCTGTTAGTTAAAAGTTTTATCTTATGTGATGCATGATTAATAAGATATTTGTATTGTTGACCATAAATCATAATTCTAAATTTTGCATATGGTCCAGTTACTTTTCTGTTGTCTGGGTGGGCAAAAAACCAAGTTTGTAATATTCCGCTATCTTTTTCGTCGTTATTCTTCAGTGCTTCAAGTTGAATTTTAANTACATCAAAAGAATTAAATTTTTTATCTGGTTTTATTAAATCAGCTTTAAGTTCGCTGGAAAAAAAAATAAGCATTAATAAGATAGTATATTTTTTTAATTCCATATTTTGTTAAGCACTTCCTCTCTTTGGCATGCTTTTTTGTAAGCTAAATACCTCAAAAAATTTTTTTGATAGTAATCTTGATGATAATCTTCAGCCTTGTAAAATNTATCAAATTTCCAAACCAATGTAACGATTTCACTTNCAAATTTATTTTCAAGNTCTTNAATTGNTTTATTNATTATTCTTTTTTCNNTTTTATCTTTNAAAAANGCTACTGATCTATAACTTTTACCTTTATCACAAAATTGACCATATTTGTCAAAAGGGTCTATATTTTTCCAAAAAATATTCAGTAATTCTTTAAATGATGTTTCGTTTGAATCATAAATTACCTCAATGGTTTCAACGTGACCTGTGTCTTTATAAATTACATCCTCATATGAAGGATTTTTCAAACTGCCTCCAGAATAACCTGAAGTTGATTTAATAACACCTTTAACTTTATCAAATGACTCCTCCATGCACCAGAAGCAACCACCGGCAAAATAAGCTTTTTTAAAATTATTATTACCTGCTGTGACTGTAAGTTTGCCCGCTTCTGCATGAACATTGTAAAAAAATAACGTTGGACATATTAAAACTAGCATAATTAATTTTTTCATTATTTAAATTCTAGAATAGATTTAAAATATATAAAGGTGTATCTTGTCCTATATGGTTGATAAGATAGACGATATTTGCGAGGAATGTGGAAAAAAAGATGAGAGTGTAATCTCTAATTTGATATTAATTGGCTATAAATTATGTGACAGTTGTAANTTATCTAAAACAATNTTTCCNGTTTAAANACCNTTAAAAAGAACGATTANTAAAANTAAGAAAAATGCTTGAAATAACCANGCTATNACAACTACTCCAAATGCTTTTAATAAACTGTCATAATCNANAGCTGATTTAACAGCTACAACCATACAAGCAAGCATCCATAANGCTGANCCAATAAATGTNACCGTCATNAGGTCTGGTGTAACACCAAAAATTCTTATGAGTCCTGGGGCGNTAGAAAAACCAATTGTTCTCAACAATTCGCCATGATTACTTTTAGTTTTAGGTCCTCCAAATAATTTTACTCCTACAAAATAAATTACATANGCNNAAACNTACCANCTNAGTAATGACATAATTGGAGCAAGTAAAAAGTTAGAAGCACCTAANTGTAAAGCCCCTACCCCTGCAGCGAGACTAGATAAGACAACAACTATTCCGGCTTGAACAGTTGCAGACTTATCTTTTTCAACTTCCTCGTAAAGATCAATGTCTATCNTNATAGCTCTATAAATTCTGTAAAAAAATAGATTAATCATAAAATTTTTAAAAAAGGTTTCAATATTTTTAACATCTTTTCATGAAGTTTTTTATTAGATGTAGCCAGTATATTTCCACCAAGTTCAGCATTATCATTATTCCAATTTGAAATCCAGCCTCCAGCATTTTTAACAATAGGTACCATTGGAATAATATCATATGGCTTAAGATTTGTTTCTATTACAGCATCTACTTTGCCTTCCGCTAATAGGCAATAGTTCAAAGCGTCAAAACTAATTGGCTTGAAAGAACCTCTAAGTCTATTGATAATTAAGTTTTTTATTTTATCATTAATTTGACCATGAAAATTACCAATAATTTTTAAATCTTTCAGTTTGTGATTAAATGATGATTTTAATATATATTTTTTTTTGTCTTTATATAAATATGTTTTAAGCTTGTCGTTCAAATAGTATCTATTAAGTCCTGGAAAATTTGCCAAGCCAATGATTGATTTTTTTTTATACATTAGACCTACTAAATTAGACCATGTCGGCACTCCAATTACAAACAATTTTGTTCCATCGATTGGGTCTACTGACCATTCATATTCATTTTGAGAATTCTTATATTTAAATTCCTCACCCAATATAGCGTCTTTTGGAAATACTTTTGTAATTAAAGACCTGATATATCTTTCAAAAGATTTGTCAAAATTTGTTACAGGATTAAATATCTTTTTTCTTTTTGATTTATTTTTAATAATTAAGTTGTTTTTTGAAATTTTGTTATAATGTCTATTAAGTTTATTTGGTAAATTTTTAATAAAATTAAATGGTTTTTTTAAGTTCATAACTGTATATAACCCAACTATGCTAAAACACATATGAAAATAAAAAAAAAATTTGAGCCAATTATATCAGGATTATCAGCAGCTATTGTTATATCAATTCTTGCTTACTTCACTTTAGAGACTTCGGGTGGAGTTTGGTTGATGTTTTCTTTTGGAGCAACTGTCTTTTTAGTTTTTGTGCTTTATAATTTAGAAACTGCCCAACCAAAAAATATATTCTTTGGTCACTTAATTTCTATAATAATAGGAGTTATATTTAATGAAACTATTGGACTTTCTTTTTATTCTGCTGGAATATCTGTAGGGCTAGCAGTAATTTTAATGGTTTATTTTAAAGTAATGCATCCTCCTGCCGCCTCAAATCCATTGGTAGCACTTTTTATGGATTTATCTTATGACTTCATATTGTTTCCAATAATAGTTGGAACTATTGTGATAATCTTTATGGCAATACTGATTAATAAAATTATTTTAAAGAGAGACTACCCGACAAAATAGTCTTAATTTAATAAAAAAATAGAAGTATTTAAAACCAAAGCATAAGTTGACCACAATAAATAGGGTATGAATAAATAAAAACTAATTTTAAAATCTTTAAAATAAAACTTCATAAGCAGTAATATAAAAAATAATATGATAATGAGATTGATCAAAGCAAAAAATATATTGTGAAATCCAAAAAAAATTATGCTCCAAATAGCATTAAAAAATAAATGAACAAAATAAATTTTTAAGAGCCTTTTATCTCTTGCTTTAGTCCACGCAAACCATGCGGCCAATGACATTAATATATACAGTGTTGACCATACTGGTCCGAAAACCCAGCTAGGTGGATTAAAACTAGGCAAAATAATTTGGGAGTACCAAGGCTCTTTAAATGTATTAGTTACGAAAGCGCCTATGACTGAAGCTGAAAAAGTTATTAAAAGTATAAAGACAAGAGATATATATTTATTTTTAAACATAANTTAATATATAACTAAATTAGGATAAATAAGAAAAAAGATTATATAATAATGTTGATATATTAGAGTGTGTATCTATCAAAAAAATGCTAGATTTACAAAATGGACAAAAATAAATTAAAATTTTTTTTAATTAAATTATCTTCCATAGTAATAGCAATCATTATCTTAATTAACGTAAGCTATAATTTAATATTGGCAGACAAAATGGCTGCTATTAACAGTTTGCTATTATTAAATGAAAAAGAGAATAGAATNTTNCTTAAAGATAAAATAAGACNTGAAATTGANAGNGGATTATCTAAAGACCAAATANTAGAAAAAGAAGATAAAGAACTTCTNTATAAATTTTATTTNAAATTAAAAAAAGANTTTGAAAATATCGATAACTAATTTTAATCCAATAAATGAAAATAAGTAATCAAAGAAGTATATTCCTTTTTTTAATNTTTTTTTCGATCTATTGTGCTCTAAACGTTGGACTTACTTGGGACGAAGATTTTTTNATATATACCCAAGGTAAAAGANCTGTTGATTATTTGTTTTCANTAGGAAAAATNAATGAAGACATTTTTCGNGGTGAATATTATTCNCCAATATATTANTCNATAAAGTATTTTTTTATAAATATGCTTCCACTTNAGTTTAGAGTGGAAGTAAGTTATTTAATNAATCTTTTTTTTTCCTTTTTAGCAATTATAGGAATTAAAAAACTAANTGAACTTTTGTTCAATAGAGATGTTGGCAAAATTACATTCTTAGTTTTNTTTTTTTACCCCGTATTTTTTGGACATATGGCTTTTAATAGCAAAGANACAATTATAGCCTTNTGTCATGTATGGATTTTTTATTTACTATTACNCTATATTAAAAATGGAAATAAAAANAAAAGNTCCNTNAATAATTTNTATTTNATTGGAATTCTTGCAGCTGTGGGTTCAGGTATTAATCTATTTTTTTTAGGGTCTTTAATACCTGTCGCNGTTATAGTATTGCTAGAAATTTACTTTATNAAAAAGATAANTAATAAAAANTTTGATCTAAAAATTTTTTATTTNCATATTATAAAAGCTTTTTTNCTTTTTTATTTTGTTTTAATTTTNTTCTGGATAGANACACACCCNAATATTTTAACACTGCCANTTAAATTATTTTCTGATTGGNCGTTTGGTGATTTATTTAGAGGTTATCCATTTATGCTTTTTAATGGAAATCATTATATAATTACGGATGTGCCAAAGTCTTACTTGATTTTNAACTTATTATATAGGTCACCNGAATATTTTTTATTTAGCTACATTTTATTTNTTTTCATATTTTTTATATCNAATTTTTTTAAAAAAAATTTTAGAAATTTTAATTANAAGATNCTAATAATTTTTTTAATGATAATTAATCCCTTTATTATTGTGCTATTGACCCCTTTTTCAATATATGATGGTTTNAGGCATGTTTTGTGGTTGATTCCNTATATNTGTATAATTCCAGGATTAGTTATCTATTATTTACTTAAAAACATAAATTNGATTAAAGTAAAAATTGCTGGTGNANTAATGTTTTTATTATTCTNTGTTTTTTTTCTNAATTTTTTAATTCTTACACCTTATCAATATACTTATTTAAATTTATTTAATGGCAATAGTAAAAACTTTATTCATAAGTTTGAAAATGACTATTGGGGTTCTTCAGCCAAGGAGCTTATAAGTAAAATTAATTTTGATAAAAATACTGAATTTACTTATGGAGTGTGTGGCATTAACAGAAGTGTTGTAGAAATGTATTTAAAAAAGAGGGGATTTGTAAATTCTAGGATGGAAACTCCNAGTAAATCTGAATATATNTTTATGACTAACAGAGCNGTNGTAAAAGATGAAAAAGGTTTATTTGANTCGAATAATGTTTCAAATTGCTATTCTTTGTACAGCGGGATAAATGTCTTCGAAGTAAAAAGAAAAAATGTTGTTTTAACTGTTATGAGAAAAATCAACTAAAATGGAATATACNAAAGTAAGCTCTGGAACTCTTNTGTTTTTTGAAAAAATTGTTAGAAGTCATCCGTTGCTATATTATATTGTTAGAAGTTTGATAAGGTTTACAAATATTTTTGAAGAAGATGCAAATGGAGTTGCATTTCTAAAATTTAAGGATAAAGTAAATATTATTGATGTAGGAGCCAGCGACGGCATAGCTACAAAGTTTTTCAAAAATAAATTAAATATTAATAAAATTATTTGTGTAGAACCAAATAAGTCTTATATTAACATTTTGAGGAAACTTAAAATTAAAAACCTNCAAGTTTACCCTTACGCAATTGGGGAAAAAAATGAAGTTTACGATATATATTATCCAAGATATATGCTGTTTAAAAAAAAATTTGATTTAATTACCTATACTTTTTATGATCTAAATGAATTAAAAAAATTTATTAAGTTACACTTTTTATTTAGAAAAAATATTTCAATTGTTAAAGAAAAAATTAAAATAAAAAAATTTGAAAAAAAAAATTTCAAAGTTGATTTGATAAAGATTGACACAAATGGTTTTGAATTATCAATTTTAAAAGGAATTAAAGATATAATCAAAAAACACAAACCTGCAATTTTACTTGAAACAGGCAAAGATATTATCAAAATAGAAAAGCTATTAAAAAAATTTAATTACGATAAATTTTTATTTTCTAACAGTAGTAAAAATTTTTCAAAAATAAAAAGAAAATATCCCTTAAACACATATTTCCTTCAAAAAAACCACCTAAAAATTTCCAAGGATCTTCATTGAAAACTCTCATAATAATTCCTACTTTAAATGAAGCAAGTAATATTTTAATTCTTATTAAAAAAATTTTTTCTTTATATAGTTATAATGTATTAGTAATTGATGACAACTCTACAGACGGTACAATAAAAAAGCTAAAATTTTTGAAAAAAAATTATAAAAAATTTAAATACTTAGTTAGAAAGAAAGAAAAAGGTATAGGTTCAGCACATTTAAAAGGTATACAATATGCTTATAAGTTTAAATACGATTTCTGTATATCGATGGATGCAGATGGAACACATGACCCAAAAGAAATAAAAAAAATGTTAAATTTATCCAAAAAGAATAAATATGATGTGATTAACACTTCTAGGTTTTTAAATAAAAAATCTCTCGCAGATTGGCCCNCTTTTAGAAAACTTATAACTAAATTAAGATATTTTTTAGTAAAAATTTTCTTAAAAAACTAGAATAGATTCATCCAGTGGCTTTAGGTGCTACAATCTTAAAACTATAAATTTTTATGATTTTAAAAAAATAAAAAATAAAAAGTATTTCTTTTTAATTGAAATTCTATATATTTTGGAAAAAAANGGTTATAAAATANTTGATATCCCNATAAAATTAAAGTTTAGGGTAGGNGGTCAATCTAAAATGAAAATGTCTCATATTATAAATTCNTTNATAGANTTATTTTTGTTAAGCCAAAGAANAAANTTTTAATTTAAAATATTAAATACAAATTATGTCTNAAAATNAAAAAAAAATTTGGATAACTGGTGCAAGTAGCGGGATNGGAAAATCAGTTGCTGAAAAGTTTGCTAATGANGGTTGGAAAGTTGCNGTTTCAGCTAGAAGAAAAGAACTTCTTGATGAATTAGCTAAAAATCCTAATATAGTATCTTTTCCTCTGGATGTTACAAATCGAGATCAAATTAATGAAGTTTTTAAAAATATTTTAGATCATTTTGGTGACTTAGATATATGTTTATTTTCTAGTGGTACATATGAACCAAAAGATGAACAAAACATAGATCCTGATAAAATAAAAAATGTCATTAATGTAAATTTTTTAGGTGTTATTGACTGCGTAAAATCTGTTGAGGGATATTTTAAAGATAGGAAATCTGGACATATATCCATAGTTTCATCTATTGCAGGTTATAGAGGATTGCCTAACTCGAGTGGATATGGTCCGTCCAAAGCTGCTTTAACTAATTTTAGTGAAAGCATTTATTTTGATTTTAAAAAATTTGGGGTAAGAGTTTCTGTTGTATCACCCGGGTTTATAAAAACCCCACTAACTGATAAAAATGAATTTCCAATGCCATTTTTAAAAACTCCTGAGTATGCAGCAGAAAAAATTTTTAGTGGTCTTGTTAAAAGTAGTGCTTTTGAAATCCATTTTCCAAAAGGATTAACTTTGATCTTAAAATTTTTAAGAATATTACCTTATAAACTTTATTTATTTTTAGTAGACAAGCTGGTTAAGCGGTAGTTAGAGAAGAGACTCAACAAACTCCCAATTAATTAGTTTATCGAAAAAATTTTCTAAGTAGACTGGTCTTTTGTTTTTATAATCTAAATAATAAGAATGTTCCCATACGTCACATCCTAATATAGGTTTAATGTTTTGAATTATGGGATTTTCAGCATTAGGTGATTTAGTTACTACAAGCTTATCTTCTTTTAAGGATAACCAACACCACCCAGATCCAAATTGAGTAACTCCAGCATTAATGAATTCTTCCTTGAATTTTTCAAAGCTTCCAAAATCTTGTTTGATTTTATTTTCAAGTTTAGATGGAACATTTCCACCGCCATTAGGTTTCATACATCTCCAAAAAAGATTGTGGTTCCAGTGTTGACTTGCATTGTTAAAAATACCTACTTTTTTTTCGGTAAATGATTTTTTAATTATATCTTCCAGAGATAATTTTTCATATTCAGAGCCTTTTATAAAATTATTTAGATTTGTAATATAGGTTTGATGATGTTTACCGTGATGTAAGTCTAAGGTTTGTTCTGACATAATTGGAGAAAGAGCTGAATTTGTGTAATCTAATTTAGGAAGTTCAAACATATTAATCTTTTACAAACATCACAGTTAGTTCTGCTACTTTAATTCCAAACTTAGTCATTGTAGCTTTGTTAATCGCCACACGCTCGTCTTGCATAAATATCCAATCATCAAAAGTAATTTTAATATTTTTACCTTTTACTGGTACAAGTAACACATATTCAA
>NHIU01000021.1 GCA_002169755.1 Candidatus Pelagibacter sp. TMED197
ACAACCAAAAAATATATTTTTTGGTCACTTAATTTCTATAATGATAGGAGTTTTATTTAATGAAACTATTGGACTTTCTTTTTACTCAGCTGGAATATCTGTAGGTCTGGCAGTAATTTTGATGGTTTATTTTAAAGTAATGCATCCTCCTGCCGCTTCTAATCCATTAGTAGCACTTTTTATGGATTTATCTTATGACTTTATATTGTTTCCAATAATAGTTGGAACTATTGTGATAATCTTAATGGCAATACTCATTAATAAAATTATTTTAAAGAAAGTCCAATAGTTTCATTAAATAAAACTCCTATCATTATAGAAATTAAGTGACCAAAAAATATATTTTTTGGTTGTGCAGTTTCTAATTTATAAAGCACAAAAACCAAAAAGACAGTTGCTCCAAAAGAAAACATTAACCAAATCCCACCTGAAGTCTCTAAAGTTAAGTAAGCAAGAATGGTTATTACAATAGCCGCTGATAATCCTGATATAATTGGCTCAAATTTTTTTTTTATTTTCATATGTGTTTTAGTATACTTGGGTTATATACAATTATGAACTTTAAAAAACCATTCAATTTTATTAAAAACTTACCAAATAAACTTAACAGACATTATAATAAAATTTCTAAAAACAACTTAATTATCAAAAATAAGTCAAAAAGAAAAAAGATATTTAACCCTGTTACAAATTATGACAAATCATTTGAAAGATATATCAGGTCTTTAATTACAAAAAAATTTCCAAAAGATGCTATTTTGGGTGAAGAATTTAAATACAAGAATTCTCAAAATGAATATGAATGGTCAGTAGACCCAATTGATGGAACAAAATTGTTTGTAATTGGAGTGCCTACATGGTCTAATTTAGTAGGTCTAATGTATAAAAAAAAATCAATCATCGGTTTAGCAAATTTTCCGGGACTTAATAGATATTATTTGAATGATAAAGCTAAAACATATTTATTTATAGACAAAAAAAAATATGTACTAAAATCATCATTTAATCACAACTTGAAAGATTTAAAAATTATTGGTAATTTTCACGGTCAAATTAATGGTAAAATAAAAAACTTAATTATCAATAAACTTAGAGGTTCTTTCAAGCGTATTAGTTTTGATGCTTTGAACTACTGTCTGTTAGCAGAAGGCAAGGTAGATGCTGTAATAGAAACAAATCTTAAGCCATATGATATTATTCCAATGGTACCTATAGTTAAAAATGCTGGAGGCTGGATTTCAAATTGGAAAAACGATAACGCTGAACTTGGTGGAAATATACTGGCCACATCTAATAAAAAACTTCATGAAAAGATATTAAAAATATTGAAACCTTTTATAAAAAATTTATGATTAATTTATTTCTTTACAGAGTCTATAGAGCTATTAAGATAGATATTGATCTTTACGAGGAAGTTGAAAAAGATAAATCTGCAACTGTTCAAGCAGGAATAGTTGTTGTCTTATCTAGTCTCGCTGCAGGGGTAGGGGCTTTACAATTAGGTGCTTCTAACTTTTTACTTGCTCCAATTATGTCATTACTAAGCTGGTATGTTTGGGCTTATGTAATTTATTTTGTAGGAGTAAAACTATTTGGGGGACCTAAAACTAAAAGTAATCATGGCGAATTGTTGAGAACAATTGGTTTTTCTAGCGCCCCAGGACTCATAAGAATTTTTGGTGTTACACCAGACCTAATGACGGTTACATTTATTGGATCAGCCTTATGGATGCTTGCTTGTATGGTTGTAGCTGTTAAATCAGCTTTAGATTATGACAGTTTATTAAAAGCATTTGGAGTAGTTGTCATAGCATGGTTATTTCAAGCATTTTTCTTATTTTTAGTAATCGTTCTTTTTAAGGGTATTTAAACAGGAAAGATTGTTTTAGATAACTTACAACTGTCACATAATTTATAGCCAATTAATATTAAATTAGAGATTACACTTTCATCTTCTTTTCCACATTCCTCACAAATATTGTCTATCTTATCAACCATGTAGGACAAGATACACCTTTATATATTTTAAATCTATTCTAGAATTAAAGTATGAAAAAATTAATTATGTTAGTTTTAATATGCCCAACGTTATTTTTATACAATATTGGTGCAGAAGCGGGTAAACTAACAGTCACGGCAGGTAATAATAATTTTAAAAAAGCTTATTTTGCTGGTGGTTGCTTCTGGTGCATGGAGGAGTCATTCGATAAAATTAAAGGTGTGATTAAATCAACCTCAGGTTATTCTGGAGGCAGTTTGAAAAATCCTTCTTATGAGGATGTAATTTATAAAGACACAGGTCACGTTGAAACTATTGAGGTAATTTATGACCCAAAGGAAACATCATTTAAAGAATTACTAAATATCTTTTGGAAAAATATAGACCCTTTTGACAAATATGGTCAATTTTGTGATAAAGGTAAAAGTTATAGATCAGTAGCCTTTTTTAAAGATAAAAGTGAAAAAAGAATAATCAATAAATCAATTGAAGATCTTGAAAATAAATTTGAAAGTGAAATCGTTACATTGGTTTGGAAATTTGATAGATTTTACAAGGCTGAAGATTATCATCAAGACTATTATCAGAAAAATTTTTTGAAGTATTTAACCTACAAAAAAGCATGTCAAAGGGAGGAAGTGCTTAACAAAATATGGAATTAAAAAAATATACCGTCTTATTAATGCTTGTTTTTTTTTCTAGTGAACTTAAAGCTGATTTAATAAAACCAGATAAAAAATTTAATTCTTTTGATGTAGTTAAAATTCAACTAGAAGCACTGAAGAATAACGACGAAAAAGATAGCGGAATTTTACAAACTTGGTTTTTTGCTCATCCAGACAATAGAAAAGTAACTGGACCGTATGCAAAATTTAGAATTATGATTTATGGTCAACAATACAAATATCTTATTAATCATTCATCACATAAGATAAAACTTTTAACCAACAGCCCAAATACTTATATTTATAGAATCGAGATTTTGACTAATGAAAAAAAATTATTTTTTTATGAATGGCACGTGCAAAAAGGTAGCGATAATGATTGCAAAAATTGTTGGTTTACCTCAGCTGTTTCTCAACCAATGGACCAAGGAAATACAATTTGAAAAGACCACCTTTTATTTACCGATATATAATTGTGGGATGTATTTTAGTTTTTCCACCAATTTTAAGTTCTCACTACGGTTCAATATATTTAGGTAAGGAAAACGGAGTGCTCCTAGGTTTTTGTGTTGGAATAATCTGTGTAACTTTTGCATGTTGGAAATTATATATTGATGACTGGAGGGATGACGAAGATTAATGCAGTTCGTTACTTCTAGATCAGAAGCTTTAGATAAACTTAATAAATTTATAGAAAGCGATATTTCAAATTATAATACTAAAAGAAATTTTGACTTTGGAGTAAATAATAGAAACAACGTTTCTTGCTTATCACCTTATATAACTCATAGATTAATTACTGAGTATGAAACTGCAAAACTTGTTTTAAAAAAATATCCATTTCAAAAAGTAGATAAGTTTATACAAGAAATATTTTGGCGAATTTACTGGAAAGGTTGGCTTGAATTAAGACCAAAGGTTTGGAATGACTTTATAGACGATTTAAAAACAATTAAAGAAGATGATAATTATTTAAAAGCAATAAATGCAGAAACTGAAATTACCTGTTTTAATGACTGGATAAACGAACTAAAAAATTTTAATTATCTTCACAACCATACAAGAATGTTATTTGCAAGTATTTGGATATTCACATTAAGATTGCCTTGGCAAAAGGGAGCAGAATTTTTTATGAGACACTTATATGATGGTGATGCTGCTTCTAACACTTTAAGTTGGAGGTGGGTAGCAGGAATACAAACAAAAGGTAAAAATTATCTGGCCCAAACTTGGAATATAAGTAAATTCACAAACAATAAATATAAGAATGTCAAAGTAAACGAGACCGCCTTACCAATTATTGACAAAAGAGAGTACAAAATTTCTCCTATTCAAATTAATAATAATCAAGAATTAAATGATTATTTAATTATTTTTGAAAATGAAACGTTTGTCAATTTATCTGAAATTAAAAAATATAAAAAAATTTTTTTTGTTTTGATAAGCAATGATAGTAGATCATTAAAACTATCTAAAAAAGTAATAGATTTTAAAAAAAGCATTATCAATTCACAATTAAATGATATTAAAGAAATCGAATTGTTAGACGAAAATAGTTTCACAAATTTCACTCTAACTTTTAAATCATTTGATGTTATGTATCCTTCTATTGGTGAAAATCTTTCATTTTTAAAAAGATTGGTAAAAAAAAGTCATCTTAAAATAAACTACATCACACGAAAAGAAGACGAGTTTTGCTGGAAATTTTCAAATAAAGGTTATTTTAATTTTAAATCAAATATACCAATAATTTTATCAACTTTTAAATTGAATTAGATCTAGAACATTTCTTAGAGCAATATTTTACTTTTTCCCAATTTAATCTCCATTTTTTTCTCCATTCAAAAGGTTTATTACAAACTGGGCAAGTTTTTTTAGGTAAATTATTTTTTTTCATCACTTAGAAGATGTTTGTTCTTTATAAAAAGGAAATAAGCTGCAATTTCATATAAAATTTTTAAGAAAAAAAATAAAGGCTTGATCTTAAATATTTTATACAAAAAATTATATTTAGGCACATTTTTCCAAATTATTAAAAAAGACTCTGCTCCATCAATCACCTTACCATTTTGTATGACGTGCATTCTTCGTAAAAGTTCTTTGTATGATTTTGATGTAATTTTTTGAGCCTCTTGGTTATTTGTAACATCTATCCATTCTACGCTATCATCACTNAGTCTTTTGTAATGGTTNATTTNAGCTNTACATATATTACATGAGTTATTNAAAAAAACTTTAACCATTTGTATTTTNTTTTATAAAATTATTTGCAGCTTTAAAAATTNTNGANTTTCTCTCATTATTCATNTTCTCAGAAATTCTNACCATCATTGCTANTCTAGGATTTTTCAAGAAGAANTTTTTATGTCTNTCNATAAACTTCCAATANAAACCGTCCATNACATCACACCAAGGNCCNTTTTTAAAATGCATCATTTTTTGAAAATAACTTGATCCACAAATNTATGGTTTTGTNGCAAAAATTCCTCCATCACTANANAAACCCATTCCATAAACATTTGGTGCCATNACCCAATCAGACGAGTCTACGAACATTTCCATAAACCATTTGTAAACTTGTTTTGGATTTATTTCACATAGNTTCATNATGTTTGCTAATATCATTAGNCTTTCNATNTGATGNGACCAACCATAATNTTTTGCATTAATAATTGCATGATCAAGAGGATCTAAACCAGTATTTCCATCNTACCAAGTTTTTTTCATTTTTCTTTTATGATTAAAAAAATTAGTATTTTCTAANCGTTGATCATAATTTTGATAAATACCTCTCATAAACTCTCTCCAGCCAATAATCTGTCTAATATANCCTTCTAAAGAATTNATAGGCACCTTACNTTCAATCTTTNTTAACTTCTCTATNATTTCNNCAGGAGTAANTAAACCNANATTAATNAGTGGACTTAACGCACTATGAAAAACAGTGTTAGATTTATCTGTTACCGCGTCTTCATAGTCTCCGAAGNNTTTNATTCTTTCTTTTAAAAACTCATCTAGCCATNTNTGTGTATCTTTTCTAGTTGTAGGAAACCAAAATTTATTTGTATTNCCTGGATGATCTTTAAAATTAATANTAATAAACTTTTTAAGAACAATTGTATTTTTTGTTTCTTTANNTTTTGAAATTTCTGGAATTTTNATTGTNTTTGGAAGTTTTTTTCTATTTTCTTCNTCANAGCTCCATTTATTNCCTTTTGGACTTCCATTTTTATTCATTAATAGATTCATCTTGGTTCTTACTATNTTATAAAAATTAGCCATNAAAGGNCGTTTNTTTNTNGANAGATAATCTTTAAACTCTTGTCTCTCCATTAAAAACATNGGNGANNTTAANTGGTTNATNTTTAGTGAATTTTTTTTNCCTAAANTNAATATNCTTTTCTCAATAAACTTATCTTCGATCTCAAAAAAAGTAATTTCTTTTATTTTTTTTTCTTTGATAGTTTTTTCTAATTTTTTTTCGTAAGAGAGTTTAAAATCTTTGTTTATATCTTTATAAATTACATCAAAATTTTTAGATTTAATTTCTTCTTTGAATGATCTCATTGAAGATAAAAACAAAAGGATTTTTAACTTATGGTGTTTTTCAAATGTACAAAGACCATAATCTTCTGCCATAAAAAATAGATGATCTTTATAATCAGATAGATATTTTGGGTGAAACAACTGATTTCCTAAAATTATAAATAGCTTCATTGTTCTTAAATTATAGAATTTTGTAGGTAATTACACGCGTCATTATTTGCCTATTTATTTCTTAAAATAATGTTAAAAAACGCTATGAAAAAACTAATTTTAGGTGCTACGGGGTCAATTGGATCCTCTCTAGCTAAAAAAATAGTTAATGATGGGGGTGAAGTCCATTTAGTAGGTAGAGATGAGGCAAGTTTGTCTAAATTAGCTCAAGAAATGAATTCAACGTACACAGTGTGTGATGTATTGGAGGAAAATTTTTCAGATAAAATTTTTGATGACCTTGGTGATACACCTATCAATGGTTTAGCATACTGTGTTGGATCCATAGATTTAAAGCCAATTAAAATAACAAAAAAAAGTGATTATATGCAATCTTTTAATCTCAATTTAATTTCTGCAGTTGAAATTATTAGAAAGGCGAGTGATAGCTTGAAACAAAATAAAGGTTCAATAGTTTTATTTTCAACAGTTGCAGTAAAAAGGGGTTTTACAAATCACAGCATAGTTTCATCAGCTAAAGGAGCTGTAGAAGGTTTGACGGTTTCACTAGCAGCAGAATTCGCTCCAAATATTAGAGTTAATTGTATCGCCCCAAGTTTAACCAAATCAAAAATTTCAAATTTTATATTAAAAAATGAAAAAATGGCTGAAAGTATTGCAAAGATGCATCCACTTAAAAGATTAGGTGAAGGCAGCGACTCTTCGTCCGTTGCTAATTTTCTATTAAGCGATAATAGTTCTTGGATTACAGGTCAAATTTTAGGTGTAGACGGAGGAAGGTCAAACTTAACATGAAAAAACTTTTTTACATATTAACATTTTGTTTAATTTCTCAATTAGCGTTGGCGGCTGGAAATGGCGGAGGTTCAAGTGAAGTTGATTATTATAAAGATGCAGTTTCATTAGTCAAAAGAGCAGGTAAGTTAGAAACAAAAGGGAAATTAGACAAAGCAAAAGAACTATATTCTAAAGCCTTTAAAAATCTCGAAAAAGCAAATAAAAAAGATAAAGATAATCCTGATATTTTAAATTATCTTGGTTTTACTTCAAGAAAAACTGGTAATTTCGAATTAGCAGAAAAATTTTATTTACAAGGCTTAAAAATTAAACCAGATCATTATGGAATAAATGAGTATCTCGGTGAACTTTATGTACAAACAAATCAAATTGATAAGGCAAATGAGAGACTAGAAGTTTTAAAAAATTGTAATTGTAAAGAATATGGTGAACTGGAGTTTATTATTAAAACGCGAGGAACAAAAATTTATTAAGATAAATCTAAAGCAAATTTTTTTAATTTATCCAAAGGTATTAATTCTAAAGTTTTTATGTTTGTTTTTTTTAAATAAATTGAACAAGCGACATTTTCATCTATAGCTCTAGCATACCAAGTTGCACACAAACACCAATTGTCACCATCCTTAAGCCCAGGAAATCCATACTCAGGTTGAGGTGTAATTAAGTCATTACCGACTTTTTTTGACCAAACTAAAAATTCATCTGTTACTTTTGCACAAACAGTATGAACTCCCTTGTCATTTGCATCAGTGTTGCAACATCCATCTCTTAACCAACCTGTTCGCGGATTGTTTGAGCACAACTCTAATTCTTCACCAAAAATGTTTTTTTGTTTATTTGATTCCATTTAATGTAACTTATAATTTCGTTGGATTTGGTTGTCCTTTATAAACTTTTTTTGGATCGAATTTTTTATCTTTTTCTTTAAATTCTAATTTTACCTCTTCAGGGTTTTCAATTGTACCTAACGGGATAGATCGGTAAAAACATGACTTATAGCCAACATGACAACTTGCGCCATCACCGATATCAACTGTCATCCATAAGGCATCTTGGTCATCATCTATCCTGATATCTAAAACTTTTTGAACAAAACCACTTGTTCTTCCTTTATGCCAAAGTGCTTTTCTAGATCTACTCCAATAACACGCCTCTTTCCTCTCAATAGTAAGTTTTAAAGCATCTTGGTTCATGTATCCATGCATTAAAACCTCCCCAGATTTATGGTCTGTAGTGGTTACTGGTATAAGACCCTCGTCATTAAATTTGGGAGATAAAAATTTGCCTTCTTCTACCTCATAAATGCTATCTCTTTTTTTAAACATGAGCACAAAATAATGAAAAAAAGACAAAATAGCAATTTGCATTAATCAATTATGTCCTATAAAAATGAGCGTTATATGAAATTAGTTAAAGACATTGATAAATCTGGCTCTAAAAAACCTGAAGTAACCGACAAACAGGCTGAGGAAGCTTTTAAAACTATATTAATGTGGATAGGAGAAGATCCTAAAAGAGAAGGTCTATTGGAAACTCCAAAAAGAGTAGTTAAAGCTTTCAAAGAATATTTTAAAGGATACCACCAAGATGCAAGAGCAGATTTGATGAAAACCTTTGGAGATGTCGAAGGTTATGATGATATGGTTGTAGAAAAAAATATAACTTTAGAAAGTCATTGTGAACACCACATGGCTCCAATTATTGGTGTAGCGCACATTGCTTATATTCCAAATAAAAAAGTTGTAGGCTTAAGCAAACTTGCTAGAACTGTTGAGGTTTTTTCAAAAAGACTTCAAACACAAGAAAGACTTACAATGCAGATAGCCAAAACTTTAATGGAAGCTTTAGATGCAAAAGGTGTAGCCGTAACTATTGATGCTGCACATCAATGTATGACGATGAGAGGAATTAAAAAGGAAAAAGCTACAACAGTTACAAATTATTACTTAGGAAGTTTTAAAGAAGATCTTAGTTATCAAAATAGATATTTAAGATATATAGCTTAATAAATGTCAGACAAATTTAAAGCAGTTGTAATAGATAACCAAAACGAAAAATTTAGTAGAGAAATAAAAGAAGTAAATAAAAAAGATCTTAAAGATGGCAATGTATTAGTAAAAGTAGATTTTTCTAGTTTAAATTATAAAGACGCACTTATTTTAAACAATGGAGGAAAAATAGTAAGAAAATTTCCATTTGTACCAGGAATAGATTTTTCCGGAACAGTTGTAGAAAGTGAAGACGATAGATTTAAAAAAGATGAAAATATAATTTTAACAGGATTTAGAGTGGGTGAAGCTTACTTTGGTGGTTTTTCACAATATGCTAAAGTTGACGCTAATTTTTTAATAAAAACTCCGCAAGAACTAAATAGTCAAAAAGCCATGATGTTAGGTACCGCAGGTTTTACAGCTTTGCAATGTGCCTTTGCAATTAAAGCTAGGGAAGAACTTTTATTAGGTGAAAAAGTAAAAGATGTTTTAGTCACAGGATCAACAGGTGGTGTAGGAAGTATAGCAGTGATGGTGTTATCAAAAATGGGATATGATGTTCATGCTGTTACGGGAAAAAAAGATAAAAATGATTATCTCAAAAGCTTAGGCGCTAAAAATATTATCGATAGAAAAGAATTTGAAGGAGAGAGTAAATTATTAGAAAAAGGAACTTGGGATGGAGTAGTAGACACAGTTGGAGGAGCTGCGTTGACTAAAGTTTTTGCTCAAGTTAAGCCTAATGGAATTGTGGCAGCTTGTGGAAATGCTGGTGGAAATAAAATTAGTACAAGTGTGATGCCTTTTATTATTAGAGGAGTTAAATTATGGGGAATTGACTCATCTGGTGCATCAATTAAGAGAAGAGAATTCTTATGGAATGAAGCAGCGAAACTAGTTGATTTTAATAAAATTCAATCTTTTACAAAAGAATTGTCATTTAACGAGCTTTTAGAAACTTTTCCTAAATTATTGAAAGGCGAGTTTTTTGGAAGAGCTATAGTAAATCCAAACAAATAAACTATAATTCATAATTATGGATTGGGATAAATTAAAGATTTTTCATACTGTTGCGGAAGCTTCAAGTTTTACAAAAGCTTCTACTATTTTAAATCTAAGTCAATCAGCTATTAGTAGGCAAATTCAAGGTCTAGAAAATGATTTAAAAGTTCAGTTATTTGAGAGACATGCCAGAGGACTTGTTTTAACTGAAAATGGAGAATATTTATTTAAATCTGCTCATGAAGTAATATCTAAACTGAATGATGTAGAGTCAAATTTAAGTGGTGTAAAAGATAAGTTAGACGGAAAGTTAACAGTAACTACTGTAGTAAGTTTTGGTACCACATGGTTAACACCACGTATTAAAGAGTTTATGAATTTAAACCCAGATATAGAAATTGAATTAATATTTGATGATAAAGAGCTTGACCTTAGCACGCGGCAGGCCGATGTTGGCATTTGGATGAGAAGGCCAAAACAACTAAATTATATTCAAAAAAAATTTGTCGATTTTAATTATCATATTTACGGTTCTAATCAATATTTAGAAAAAAACGGGTACCCTAAAACTGTAAAAGATTTAAATAATCATAAGTTTATTACTTATGGTAGAGGCGCTCCTTCACCTGTATATAATCCTGATTGGGTTCTTAAACTTGGCATTAAAGATGGAAAAAAAAGAAAATCAATAATGAAAGTTAATAGTGTTTATGGTTTACTTTTAGCTGTTCAAAGTGGAGTAGGATTAGCTGCACTTCCAGATTACATAGCATATAATGTTCCAAATTTAACAAAAGTTCTTCCAAATGAGACCGGTAAACCAACAGAAACTCATTTTGTCTATCCAGCTTCATTAAAAGAAAATGCAAGATTGACCGCATTTAGAAATTTTATTTTTAGTAAGGTTAATGAATGGAAATTTTAAATTTTATTATACCTTTTATCATTCTAATAACAGTCGTTGTTTTTGTTCATGAATATGGCCATTATTATATGGCTAAGAAATACGGAGTAGGAATTACAGACTTTTCAATTGGTTTTGGTAAAGAGTTATTTGGTTTCAAAGATAATTTAGGAACTCGATGGAAATTTTGTGCAATACCTTTGGGCGGATATGTTAAATTTTTTGGTGATCGAAATGTTTTTAGCCAAGCTGAACAGGAAGAATTATTAAAAAAGTATACAAAAGAGGATCAAACAAAACTATTTGTAACAAAACCTCTATACCAAAGATCCTTAATTGTTGCAGCTGGACCAATAGCTAATTTTTTATTAGCTATTATAATTTTTACATTTATTTATATTTTCTCTGGTAAAGATTTTACTCCAGCGTATATTAACGAAGTTCAAAAAGATGGACCAGCTTATTCTGCGGGAATCAAAAGTGGAGATATAATAATCTCTATTAATGATAATAAGATTAGTAGTGTTCTAGATGTATCAACATTTATAAATACCTCGGCAAAAGAAAATATCATAGTCAGAGTCTTAAGAAATGAGACGGAACTTGACTTTCAATTAAGTCCAAAAATGATTGAAAGCGAGGACTCGCTTGGTAATAAAATTAATAAAAAGATAATAGGTATAAAGGTGGCCCCTCCAGAAAATCAATTAAATAAAAAAAAACTTGGACCAGCTACTGCGTTATTTTATGCAATTAAAGAAACCTGGTTTGTAACTCGAAGCTCTTTAGAATATGTAGTTTCTATATTTAAAGGAAAAGGGGACACTAACCAGTTAGGCGGACCAATAAAAATTGCAAAAATCACCGGCCAAGTTGCACAACTTGGGTTGATCGCGTTTTTAAGTATAACTGCCTACATATCCATAAGCTTGGGCTTTATAAATTTATTCCCGATTCCGATGTTAGATGGAGGACATTTAATGTTCTATGCTTTTGAAAAAGTTCTGGGCAGGCCCTTAACTCAAAAAACCCAAGAAAGTTTTTTTCGAATCGGACTGTTTTTACTAATTTTCTTGATGTTATTCACCACAGTTAATGATTTAAAAGATTTAGGCTTATTTTAAGGGTTTTTTTTTCTCTAAAAAGTCAATAAAATCAACACTTATTAGACATACAATATATGGTGTTAATATTTATGTGAAACACTAAAAAAAGTGTTGATTTTATTGATAAATTGTAGAAATTCATATTTAACAATAGGGGCAAAAATGAACAAAAAACAATTAGTAACAAAAATATCGTCCACATTGGGTCAGAGCAAGGCTGATGCCGAAAGAACTTTTGATTCAATCACGACTATCATTCTAGATGCGTTGAAAAACGACGATACTGTTAAAATAGCAGGTT
>NHIU01000022.1 GCA_002169755.1 Candidatus Pelagibacter sp. TMED197
ACGCTCTACCACTGAGCTATGCCCGCAAAATATAACAAGTATATTATAATAATTTGAATACGGTCAACCTTAATAAATTGTCACTATTCATAGACGATTTTTTCGATTAATATTCATTATATGAAAAATTTTCCTGATAAAATTCCGGTTTTTCCGTTAAGTGGAGTAATCTATTTTCCTAAAACCAACCTTCCGTTGAATATATTTGAAGAAAGATATGTAAATTTAGTTAATGATGTTTTTAATAAGGACAAATTGATGGGGATGATTCAATCTAAAAGAAAAGAAGGAGATGTTTTTAATGTTGGGTGTTTGGGTAAAATTAGTGATTTTCAAAAACTTAAAGATGGTAAAATTTTAATCAATCTAACAGGAATTACTAGATTTGAAATTTTGACAGAAATTAAAAGTTCTAAATTATATAGAGAATTTAAAGTTGATTATAGTAAATTTGATCTGGATTTAAATCCTATATCACAAAAAATTAATACTGAAATTTTAATGAAAAAAGCTCAGACTTTTTTGAATAAAAATGGCCTTTTACTAAATTGGAATGAATTTGATAAATTAAAAGAAACTCAGAAAGTCGATACTTTAGCAATGATAGCTCCGATTACTAATGAGGAAAAACAAAAGCTTTTAGAGTCTGTTTCATTTGAAGAGAAAATAAAGTCTTTAGAGGATATAATAAATTTTTACTTGCATGAAGTCGAATTCAATAACGATACTTTGCAATAAGATATATTAATTTGAAGACTTGTTCATAGAGTCAAAAAAGTCAGCGTTATTTTTCGTATTTTTTAGTTTTGAAATCAAAAACTCTATTCCATCCATAGTTCCCATGGGACTTATAATCCTTCTTAAAACGTTCATTTTTGATAAATCATCTTTTTCGAAGAGCAATTCTTCTCTTCGAGTTCCTGATCTAGTTATATCTAGAGCAGGATAAATTCTTTTATCTGCAACTTTTCTATCAAGAATAAGTTCTGAATTTCCTGTTCCTTTAAATTCTTCAAATATTACTTCGTCCATTCTGCTTCCAGTATCTATCAGTGCAGTAGAAATAATTGTTAAAGATCCACCCTCCTCTACATTTCTTGCAGCTCCAAAAAATCTTTTTGGTCGTTGAAGAGCATTTGCATCCACCCCTCCAGTTAATACCTTGCCTGAGCTCGGTATCACCGCATTATATGCCCTGCCTAATCTAGTAATTGAGTCTAAAAGTATTACAACATCTTTTTTATGTTCAACTAATCTTTTAGCTTTTTCTATCACCATTTCAGCTACTGCAACGTGCCTGGAAGCTGGTTCATCAAAAGTTGAGGCAACAACTTCTCCTTTAACAGATCTTTGCATATCAGTAACTTCTTCAGGTCTTTCATCAATTAATAAAACCATTAAATAACATTCAGGGTGATTTGCTGTAATTGATTGAGCAATATTCTGTAAGATAATCGTTTTTCCTGCTCTTGGTGGAGATACAATTAAAGATCTTTGTCCTTTTCCAATAGGACTTACTAAATCTATTAGTCTAGCGGTGTTATCTGGTTTTTTTTCAACTTTAGTAGTCTCAACTTCTAATTTAATTCTTTCATTGGGATATAAAGGAGTTAAATTGTCAAAAGCGATTTTATTTTTACCTTTTTCAGGATCATCAAAATTAATTTTATTTACTTTTAACAAAGCAAAATATCGTTCAGCATCTTTTGGGCCTCGAATTTCACCTTCGACTGAATCACCGGTTCTTAGTCCAAATCTTCTAATTTGACTTGGGCTAACATAAATATCATCTGGTCCAGGTAAATAATTTGACTCTATTGCTCGTAAGAAACCAAAACCATCTTGTAATACCTCCAACACCCCTGTTGCTGTTATTTGTTCATTTTTTTCTGCTAATTTTTTTAAAATCGCAAATAATATTTCTTGTTTTCTTAAAGTACTTGGGTTTTCAATACCAAGTTTTTCAGCTTCACTAATAAGTTCTGCAGGATTTTTTTGCTTTAACTGTTGTAAATTCATGTGATTGTTATTTAAGGAAAGTATTATAAATATATGTTTTTTTAAAAGAATTTCAACCCCTTTTAATTATAATGGTTTAAAAATTACAGTAAATATTACAACAATTAGTATAATCGTCGGAATTTCATTGTAAATTCTGAAAAATTTAGAAGTTTTTTGATTATTATCAACTGCAAAATCATTAAGATATTTGCCTAACGAAAAATGATAGTAGGTAAGTATAACAACAGAAACAGTTTTTACTTGCATCCACAATTCTGAAAAAGTTTGTAAACCTAGGCTATGAATAAGCAAAATACCAAAAAGCCAGGACAGCAACATAGCCGGCATCATAATATAATTGTAGAGTTTTCTTTCCATTTTTTTAAACACTTCTTTTTGAGAGTC
Organism: Candidatus Pelagibacter sp. TMED197; assembly: GCA_002169755.1. Next base: position 2,407 of record NHIU01000022.1, read on the forward strand.
GTGGTCTGCTTCAGAATGATAGACAAAAATTCTTGGTAAGTATAAAAGTCCTGCCATCCATGATATTACAGAAATTAAATGCAACGATTTAAATAGTAAATACAAATTCATATTTAATTTATAAATATTTAGTAACCAGTTTTTCAAACAGTTTTATGTGGTCTGGTTGAGCATTTAAGCAGGGAATTAAGTCAAAGTTTTTTCCTCCTTTTTTTAGGAAGCTTTCTCGTCCTTGCATGTTTATCTCCTCCAATGTTTCAACGCAGTCAGAAACAAAACCAGGACAAATAACTAATAAATTTTTTATCCCTTTATCAGGCAGGCTCTCTATAGTTTTATCTGTATAAGGAGTTAACCACTCTTGAGGTCCAAATCTAGACTGGAAAGTAGTTTGAATTTCAATTTTGCTAAATTTTTCTTTCATTAGTCTAGTAGTTTTTTGGCAATAGCATTGATAGGGATCGCCTTTATCAAAATAAGATTTTGGAATGCCGTGGTAAGAAGATAGTATTAAATCTGGCTTCCAGTTAATTTCCTTAATCTTATTTTCAATGCTGTTAATTAATGCATCGATATACATAGGCTCGCTCTCATAATGAGGGATAATTTGCAAACTTGGTTGCCATCTCATCCCCATCAAAGATCTGTAAACTTCGTCACATACAGTTGCTGTTGTTGCTGCTGCATACTGAGGGTATAAAGGCAAAATTACTATATTTTCGCATCCGCTTTCCTTCAACTTGTAGAGTTTTGATTTTATACTTGGATTACCATATCTCATTGCAAAATCGACAAAAACTTTTTTGTTTGAAATGTTATTATTAAGTTTGGTAGCCTGCATTTTGGTAAAATATAATAAAGGTGACTCGTTCGTATCCTTCCGCCAAATCTTTTTATACGCATGGGCTGTTTTAGAAGGTCTAAAGGTTAAAATGAATATATTTAAAATAATTTGCCATAATATTGGATTTACTTCTATGACTCTTCTATCAGATAAAAATTCCTTTAGATATTTTCTTATGTCCCACCAACTTGTAGAGTCGGGGGTTCCTAAGTTGACAAGTAAAATTCCAGTTTTACCGTATTTTATATTTGGGTGGTCTCTATTCATTTATGATCTCTATAAAATTTTATTAATTTACTTACTTTATCAGGTTCTGTTTCAGGAAGTAAGCCATGGCCTAAATTAAAAATATATGGAATGTCTTTAAAGATTTTTATATATTTTGATGCTTCATTTAACATTTCTTTTTCTGATTTTAATAAAAATTTTGGATCGAGACCACCTTGCAATACTACGTTTTTTAAATGTTTTTTTGCCCACTGAGCTTCTAGCTCATAATCTATGTTTAATCCATCTGGTTTAACTAATTTATTGAATATTTCATAATTTTTTCTTAATCCCTTTGGGAAGCAAATATTGGGGATTTTTTTATATTTACAAAATTCAATTATTTTTGCATTTGGAATAAAACAGTATTCACTTATGTTGTCTGAGGGTATTAGTCCTGCCCATGAATCAAAAATTTGCACGACATCTGCTCCTGCATTTATTTGATTTTCTAAATGTATACATAAATATTTTATTAATTTATTTTTAATTAATTCTATTTTAGATTTCTCTTTTATTAATTGATTAAAATTAAGTTTATTTTTATTTTTCTTAAGACCCAACATATAAACCATAAGTGTCCATGGGGCTCCAATGAAAGATATAAGAGATTTTTTATTATCGAGCGCCTTTCTTGTTTTTTCAATTGCTTTATAGATAGGATTAAGTCTTTTTCTAAAATCTATTTCGTTATTGTCTTGGAATTTTTCGATTTTAAAATCGCTTAATTCAGGACCACGGTCTTTAATAAATTTTATTTCTTGTCCAAGAGCATATGGAACCATTAAAATATCTGAAAAAATGATAGCTGAGTCGACATCAAAACGCTTAACAGGTTGTAGTGTAATTTTTGAACTTAAATCACTGTCTAAACAAAGTTTAACAAAATCTTGATTTTGTGATCTTATTTCTCTGAACTCAGGTAAATATCTTCCAGCTTGTCGCATAAACCATATGGCTTTACAAGATGAGTTTTTTTCGATTAAAATTTTGTGTAAAGGATTCATAAATACATATAATTTAATTATTTTACTTTAGAATTACTAGTAGGATTTGTTATTTACTAGTATAATTATTTATACATGTTTTATACAGCAGTTATTTAATAAATTATCAAGTTTAGGCTCAAAAAATCTCTAGTTTATTAAAAATATAAACAATGGTTTGATTATAATATTAACAATTAATAAAATGTTAGAATAATGTTAATAAATGTTAATTACTTTTTTTTAATTTTATTAATAATGAATAAAACATGTTTATTAGAAAACTATTAACAGAGATATGAACGAAAAATACAATGTATATCTAGTATCAGATTCCACAGGAGAAACTTTAGATAGAATTTTTCTATCTTTAAAATCTCAATTTGCCAATTTTAACTATGACAAAAAAGAGTTTGTTTTTATAAGAACGGAGCAACAAATCGACAAGATCATTAGAGAGTGTTCAAAAGTTAAAAATTCAATAATTTTATATACCATTGTAGAAACTAAACTTGCAAAGTACATTTCTAATAAAAGCGAACAAAATCAAGTACCTTGCTTTGGCATTTTAGGAAATCTGATACTTAGTTTTTCTAAACTTTTAAACCAAAAAGCAATACACAAGCCTAGCGCTCAACATGTTTTGGATGAAGATTATTACAAAAGGATTGAAGCAATTCAATTTACCATGTCCCATGATGATGGCAAAAAGTTAGATGATATTGAAAATGCAGATATTGTTCTCCTTGGAGTAAGCAGAACTAGCAAGACGCCCACGTCTATTTATCTAGCTAATAGAGGTTACAAAACAATAAACATTCCATTAGTTTTGGATCATGCAATCCCAGAAGTAATAAAACTAAAAAATAAAAAAACTAGTGTAATTGGACTTTTTGCAGATCCTGAAAGACTGGCTGATATAAGAAGAAATAGAGTGGCGATAATGAGAGAAAATAATGTCACAAAATATACTGACGTAAAAGCTATTAGAGACGAGGTAACTAAATCTAAAGAACTTTTTAAAAAAAATAATTGGCCCACAATTGATGTAACCCGAAAGTCAGTAGAAGAAACTGCTGCATCAATTTTAAAAATCTATGAGATACAAAAAAACAGATGAATATAATATTAGCATCTAAAAGTGGTGTAAGAAAAAAAATTTTAGATAATCATAAAATTACATCAAAAGTAGTAGTATCTAATGTAGACGAAGATCAAATCAAAGACTCACTTTTGGCAGAAGGAGCCTCCCCTTTAAATATCTCTAAAAGTTTAGCAGAGATAAAATCTTTAAGAGTTAGTAATAGATATCCAGGTCAATTAGTTCTTGGAGCTGATAGCGTGATTTCACTTGATAATCAGCTAATTAACAAACCAAAGTCAAGGGAAGAAGCTTTTGAAATTCTTAAAAAATTAAATAATTCAAAACATTTTTTAATAAGCTCTGTGTGTATATCTAAAAATGGTGCGATGATATGGAATTATTCAGATAGTTCAGAGTTAAAAATGAAAAATTTGTCGGAAAGCGAGCTTAGAGATTATTTAAAAAAAATTAAAACCGAAATTCTGCTGGCTTATGGTGTTTATCAAATTGAAGCTGATGGCTTAAAACTCTTTGATTATGTAAAAGGAGACAAAGACTCTATTATGGGTCTACCCATTAAACAAATAATTAACTATATTAAAAGAGAACTAAAGTTATGAATGAAAAATCTTATGCAATTATTGGAAACCCTGTGTCTCATTCTTTATCTCCAATCCTACATAATTACTGGTTTAAAAAATATAAAATTAGAGCGAATTACTCGAAACTTAATCTAGAAGAAAAAGATATAGAGCAAGTTGTAAAAAAAATTAGAAATAAGGAGTTAATTGGTGTTAACGTAACTTTACCTTATAAACAAAAGATAGTCAGATTTATTGATCGGTTAATTAATGATGCCCAGCTTACTAACTCAGTGAACACAGTCTTCTTAGATAATAATAACAATTTGGTTGGTGAAAATACAGATGTGTTTGGCTTGCAGGCTGCTTATTTTAAAGAAATTACGAATGCAGAGAATAAGAAAGCTTTAGTTATAGGCGCAGGAGGAGTCTCGCCTTCTGTAATTTTTTCACTTAGAAAATCTAAAATACGAAATGTTTCAATAATTAATCGAACTCATGAAAAATCTATTTTTTTAAAGAAAAATTTTAAATTTTTAAATATTTTAGAATGGAAGAATCTAAAAAAAGAAATTGCTGATTTCGACATAATAATTAACGCTACGAGTTTAGGACTAAAAGAAGGCAATGACTTTGAAATAAAATTCGATAATGTAAAGGACAGCTTAATCTATATTGACACAATTTATAATCCAATTGAGACGAAAACTTTGAAATTTCTAAAAGAAAATAAAATTAAAACATTTAATGGTTTAGACATGTTTATTTATCAAGGACAAAAATCATTTTACCTGTGGAATAAAATAAATCCTGAGATAGATGAAGAATTAGTCAATTTACTTAAGTCGAATATTTAATGATAAAAATAGGTTTAACAGGTTCTATAGCGTCTGGTAAAACAACAGCTAGTAAGATAATTTCAAGATATAATGGACCATTATTTAGTGCGGATAAAATTGTAAAAAAGCTATATGAACAATCAAAGTTTAGGTTGATAATATCAAAAACTTTTAAATTGGATATTAATGTAAACTTAAAACTACAAATAAAAAATAAAATCAAAAATGATAAAAATATTCTTAAAAGATTAGAAAAAATTATTCATCCTTTCGTAAGAAAAGAAATGCATTTTTTTGTAAAGAAATATAAGAATCAAAAAATTTTATTTTTTGAAATACCACTTCTTATAGAGAGTAAACTTATGAATTTTTTTGATACAATTATCTTTATTAAATCAAAAAAAAATTTGAGGCTTAAAAGATATAAATTAAAAGGTGGAAATGAATATTTTTTTAATTTGCTCAACAATCATCAGTTAAAAGATGTTAAAAAAACCAAGTTTTGTGATCATATTGTTGTTAACAATGGAAGCATTTTAGTTTTAAAAAAAAAATTACGAAATATAATTAAAATTTATGCTTGAAATATTTTTAGATACAGAGACAACCGGCATATCTGCTAATGAAGGTCACAAAATTGTTGAAATTGCCTGTATTGAAACCAAAGATCTAATTCCAACAAACAATATTTTTCATAAAATTATTAATCCTCAGCGGAACGTGCCAGATCAAGCTTTTAAAATCCATGGTTTCTCAACCGAATTTTTAAAGGACAAAGATACATTTGATAAAATTGCAGATGAGTTTTTAAATTTTGTTAAAGGAAAAAAAATAATAATTCATAATGCAATGTTTGATTTAGGCTTTTTAAACCACGAGCTCTCTTTGATAAAAAAGGGATTAGTAGATAGCAAAAATGTTATAGACTCATTAGATNTTGCTAGAAATAAGTTTCCAGGGGCATCCAATTCCTTAGATGCATTATGTAAAAGATTTAATATTGACCTCACTAGGAGAAAAAAACATAACGCATTATTAGATTGCGAATTATTAAGAGAAGTTTATATAAATCTTTTAGATGCAAAAGAACCTAAATTTAATTTATCTCCTTNAAGTCACGATAAATTTAATTCGTTGAATATTAACAAAATATATAACAAGAAAGTTGTTGAGATTTCTGAAAATGAGTCGAAATTACATAAGGAATTTTTAAAGTCTGAATTAAAAAAAAATTTTTATTGAATTTTTTTGAGATTTAAAAGTTTCTGAAAATCTACTGTACTGCTTATTTTTATATCTTTAAATCCCGAGTTTTCAAAAACATAAATAAAAATNTTTCTTAATTGAGGATAAATTTCTGTTGGTACTTTTACTAAGATTATTTGTTCTATTTCTTTTTTATCCAACCTATTAGAAATTTCAATTATTGTTGAAAAAACTATTTTTGTGTTTATTGCCTTTAGCTCTTTTCTTATGGGAATAAGTNTTAANGTAGTTTTGACGTCAATAATTTTNTCNTCTATTTGATNGCTTTTTATATCAATATTTATTTTATAATTTGAAATGTCTTTAGCTANGGTAAAAAAAGTNTTTGGACTNGGTATTCCAAAAGCTAACTCATTTATATATTTACCTATTATCTTATAACTCATCTTTTTTTTCTTCAATAATTTCTCCATCAAGAGTTTTATTTTTATCGTATTGTGTTTTCCTATATTTTTTTTTTAATTAATAGTTTAATTAATAGTTTTCTTGTAAATGGAACTAAGATTAAGAAGCCTACTGCATCTGTTAAAAAACCAGGTATGATTAATAGAAGCGCAGCGAAAGCAATAGACGCTCCAGAAATCATTTCATAAACAGGAGTTATATTTTCATATAAATTTGAGACACCTTTTTGCAAAGTTTTAATTCCTTCTATTTTTGCAAAATATATCCCAATAATAGCAGTGATAAAAATCATGAAGATGGTGTTTAAAGCTCCAATTTTTGAGCCTATTTTTATCATTAGAAAAATTTCCAATACTGGTAGGCCAATAAATATTAAAAAAAATGAGTTCATTTGTCTGATACAAAATTATAATATTAATGTATATTTATCAAATTATGAGTAATAATTTTGGNTATATAGATATTATTTTACTAGGNATGATCGCAGGATTTATAATTTTGCGATTAAGAAGTATTCTCGGAAGAAAAACTGGTCACGAGACGAAGNTCTACCCTACATTTTCTGAGAAAAAATTTAATATTCCTAAAAATGAGGTAAAACCGGTAAANCAAAATCACGAGGTATTGGAGGGTAAAGATAAAAAAGAATTCTTGAAAGGTGCTGAAATNGCTTANGANACAATTCTTACCTCTTTCGCAAAAGGCGACAATACAAAACTTAAGACACTTCTAACATCTAGNATGGCAAAGAATTTTNTTGAAGCTATAGAAGCAAGAAATAAAGAAAACATAAAATCGGATTTCACTTTTATTGGAGTTAAGGAGTCTAATGTAGAAAAGTATGAGAAAATNAAAGATGATCTTTTTGCCACTGTGAAATTTGTTGCTGAAGTAATTTCATCAAAAAAAGATCAAAANGGAAAAGTAATAGAAGGNAATCCTGATAAAATTAAATTTGTAACAGACGTTTGGAAGTTCACAAAAAATATAAGAAATAGTAGTCCTAATTGGTACCTCTCTGAAATCTCTAGCCAGTGATAAAAAAAAAGGATCTTTCACAAGAAGATAAAATCGTTTGGGAGAAATATACACAAAATCCATCTAATATTTATGATAAGGAAAAAGATGTCTCTTTTAATGTCCCTAGAAAAAATNGATATAAATTTGATTTACATGGATTTACCTTACAAGAAGCAAANACAAAAATTAGAGAATTAATATTTTTTTGTGTAAAAAACAAATATAAAGAAATAATATTAATTACTGGTAAAGGATTACATTCTACTAGTGATAAAGATNCATATGTATCGAAAGATTTNAGTAAATTGAAATTTTCTGTTCCAGAATTTATTAAAACTAATAATGAGCTTAACGAACTCGTTATTTCAATTTCTGTTGCNAATCCTAAAGATGGTGGTGAGGGAGCGGTGCTTATTAGATTGAAAAATTTATAGGATAAATTTTGATAAGTCAGTATCTTTGACTAAGGTACCGAGGTTATCATTTACATATTTTTTATCAATTGTAATTGTCTCTCCAGCTTTATCAGTTGCATTAAAACTAATATCATCTAAGACTTTTTCAATAATTGTATGAAGTCTTCTAGCTCCAATATTTTCTACAGAAGAATTAACTTCAGCTGAAATTTTAGCTAATGTATCTATACCATCATCTGTAAATTTAAGACTTACATTTTCTGTTTTTAGGAGTTCTTTATATTGCTTTATCAAACTATTATCTGGCTCTTTAAGAATTCTTTTAAAATCCTCTTCATTTAGAGCATTTAACTCTACCCTAATTGGCAATCTTCCTTGTAGTTCCGGTAAAAGATCTGAAGGTTTTGCTAATTGGAAAGCACCAGATGCAATAAATAAAATATGATCGGTCTTTATTGGNCCATGTTTNGTACTAACTGTAGTTCCCTCTATTAAAGGCAATAAATCTCTTTGAACACCTTCTCTTGATACATCGCCACCAACCCTATCACTTCTTGCTGAGACTTTATCTATCTCATCTAAAAAAACTATACCATTTTCTTCAGTTGCTTTTTTAGCTTCTTTAATTATTTTGTCCTCTTCAATCATCTTATCAGATTCTTGAGCTACTAGAATATCGTGAGACTCTTTAACAGTCATTTTCTTTTTCTTGCCTTTTTTGTTTCCCATTGATTTTCCAAGAATATCTCCAAGATTTACCATTCCAACATTTCCTCCTGGCATGCCTGGGATTTCAAAACTTTGGAGGCCGGAAGATGTATTCTGAACTTCAATTTCTATTTCATTATTATCAAGATCTCCATTTCTTAATCTTTTTCTGAAGCTTTCTCTAGTCGCTACACTGGCTTTGTTCCCCACTAAAGCATCCAAAACTTTCTCTTCAGCTTTTAATTCTGCTTTAGCTTTTACCTCTTTTCTTTTTCTCTCTCTCTCCATTGCGATAGCAATTTCAATTAAATCTCTTATAATTTGTTCAACGTCTCTACCAACGTAACCTACTTCAGTAAATCTTGTTGCTTCAACCTTTATAAAAGGTGCTTCGGCTAATTTTGATAATCTTCTTGAAATCTCAGTTTTTCCAACTCCTGTTGGTCCGATCATAAGTATGTTTTTTGGCAGAACTTCGTCCCTCATTTCATCTGAAAGAGCTTGCCTTCTCCATCTATTTCTTAACGCTACAGCCACTGCCTTTTTAGCTTCTTTTTGTCCTATTACGTATCTATCTAATTCAGAAACAATTTCTCTCGGTGACAAAGCACTTACTTTTGAGNTATCTTTTGTTTTATTTTTAACNACATTTAAGNTAGCTATTTTGTTTGATTTAATCATTTTAAACTTTTTCTACAGTAATATTATTATTGGTAAAAACACAAATATCTGATGCAACTTTTATAGATTTTCTAGCAATATCTTCAGCTTTCATTTCGGTCTCGATTAATACTTTAGCTGCTGCTAAAGCGTAATTACCACCAGAACCAATACCGATTATTCCATCTTCTGGTTCTAATACNTCACCTGTTCCAGAAATTATAAAGCTGTGNTTCTTATCAGCTACAGCCATCAAAGCTTCTAANCTTCTCAAAAATTTATCACTTCTCCAATCTTTTGCCAACTCAACNGCTGCTCTTTGTAAATTTCCCGCATGTTTTTCTAGCTTTGCTTCAAGCCTTTCAAACAACGTCAAGGCATCCGCAGTAGAACCAGCGAAGCCAGCAATTACACCTCTACTTTCAATCTTACGAACTTTTTTTGCTTTGCTTTTTAATACTGTATTACCTAAACTAACCTGTCCATCGCCAGCAACTACAGTTTCTCCATTCTTTCTAAGCAAGACAATCGTTGTTCCATGCCATTTTTCAGCTGTATTCATGATATTATATGTGGAGATTAATTTTGGATCTTCAATAGTAAAATCTGATTTATTGATAAAATGTTCAATTATATATATATCAATAATAGGTAGCGCTAAGTTTATGAAAAGAAAAGCAAAAATCATTAGAAAAACAAAAGAAACTAGCATTTCTGTCGCGGTAAATTTAGATGGAATAGGCAAATACAAAATAAAAACGGGAATTGGTTTTCTAGATCATATGTTAGAGCAACTTTCTAAGCATTCCTTGATTGACTTAGAAGTTAAAGCTAAAGGCGACACTCATATTGATTTACATCACACTACCGAAGATACTGGCATTGCTATTGGCGAAGCTATAAAAAAAGCTGCCGGTAATAGAAAAGGCATTACAAGATATGCATCATCGATGATACCAATGGACGAAACANTAAGCCGAGTTTCAATTGATGTATCTAACAGACCTTATTTAATTTGGAAAGTAGATCTAGCAGTTGAAAAGTTGGGAGAAATGGATACAGAATTATTTAAAGAATGGTTTCAGGCATTTTCTCAATCAGCCGGAATTACTTTACATATAGAAAATATCTATGGCGATAACAGTCATCATAAAATTGAGTCTTGTTATAAAGGATTAGCTAGATCGTTAAAAGATGCGTTAGTTATTGATAAAAGAATTAAAAACTCAATACCCTCTACAAAAGGTTCTATTTAAATTGATGAATGTCACTATTGTTGACTATCAATCAGGCAATATTAGCTCTGTTATAAATTCTTTTACAGAGGTAGCTAAAGGCAAAGTTAATCTAAAGGTTAGTTCTGATATTAAGATAATNAAATCCAGTGATAAAATTNTTTTACCAGGCCAAGGCTCATTTAAGAGCTGCGTAGATTCTTTAAATAGTATCAATGGATTAGTTGATACACTTAAAGAATTTGCAATAACTAATAAGAAACCTCTATTAGGGATTTGTGTAGGTTTGCAAATGTTTGCTAATGTAGGTTACGAAGAGGTAGAAACTAAAGGGCTAGGTTGGATTCCTGGCAAAGTTTCTAAAATTGATAANCAAAAAGGAAAATTTAAACTTCCACACATNGGTTGGAACGAAATTGAAATTAAAAAAGAAAGTAAAATATTTAAAAATATAAAAAATAAATCTCATATGTATTTTGTACATAGTTATGAGTTTGTTCCTGAAGATAAATCNGTTATTTCAGCNACAATAGACTATTCATCTNAAATTGTATGTGNTGTTGAGAAAGATAATCTGTTTGGAACACAATTTCACCCAGAGAAGAGTGATAAAATTGGGTTGAAGCTCATAAGTAATTTTTTAAATTCATAATAATTATGTATCAATGTTATGTATNNAAATTAGAAAAAANTGGTAAAATTCTTTTATGAAAATATTTCCAGCAATAGATATAAAGGATAAAAAATGTGTGAGGTTAATCAAAGGTGACTTTGAAAACAAAACTGTGTACGAAATTTCACCAGTTGATCAAGCAACAAAATATAAAGATCACGGCTTCAAAAACTTGCACATCGTTGATTTGGATGGTGCTCTAACAGGTAAAACAGTTAATTTAGATATTATTAAGGAAATAGTAAGTAAATGTGATTTTAATGTTGAGATAGGCGGCGGTGTAAGAAACATTGAAAGNATTAAACAATATATCAACGTTGGAGTAGAAAAAGTAATTTTAGGGAGCGGCGCAATTAAAAACAAAGAATTCCTAAAAGAAGCGTGCAAAAATTTTAGAAACAAAATTGCATTAGGATTAGATGCGAAAGATGGAAATCTTTCAGTATCAGGCTGGAAAGAAAATTTAAATATTAAAACCAGAGATTTCTTAAATGAAGTAAATAATTTTGGAATAAGCAGAATTATTTTTACAGATATAAATAGAGACGGAATGAAAACTAGCCCCAATTATGAAGAGACAGTTAAAATTGCTGAAATTTCTAATTGTCCTGTTGTTATTTCAGGTGGAGTTTCTTCAATAAACGATGTTAAAAAAGCAAAAGATTTAGATAATAAAAAGATTGAAGGTATAATTGTCGGTAAAGCTATTTATGATGGAGATATTAAGCTTGATGAGCTGGCAAAAGAGATAAGTTAAAATGGTTGCAAAATTATCAACGATTAGACGTAAAATAAAAAATGGAGAAAAACTTGGTTTTTCTGAAAGAGCTAGAGCTGTAAATAAANGATTATTACCAAGCGTAGCAAAAAAGAGGAAAAATGTTAAAAAATAGAATTATACCTTGTTTAGATGTCAAAAATGGAAGAGTTGTAAAAGGAATTAATTTTGTCGAATTAAAAGATGCTGGTGACCCAGTAGAACAAGCAAAGATTTATAGTGAAGGCGGAGCTGACGAAATTTGCTTTTTAGATATCACTGCATCAAATGAAAATAGAGAAACGATAATTGATATTGTTAGAAAAACAGCTAAAGAATGTTTTGTTCCTTTAACTGTTGGAGGTGGAGTAAGAACCATTAAAAATATTACTGATTTATTATTAGCTGGAGCAGACAAAGCTTCAATAAATACTGAAGCTGTTAAAAATGTTGACTTCGTAAAGGAAGCTTCAAAAAAATTTGGATCTCAATGTATCGTTGTNGCCATTGATGCAAAAAAAGTTTCAGATAATAAATGGGAGGTATTTACACATGGTGGAAGAAATAAAACAGGTATCGACGCAGTGAAATTTGCAAAAAAAGTAGAAGCGAATGGAGCTGGAGAAATTTTATTAACCTCAATGGATAAAGATGGAACTAAATCTGGTTACGACGTTGACCTATTAAAAGCAATTACAAATAGCACAAATATTCCTGTAATAGCTTCTGGTGGAGTTGGCACTTTAAATCACTTATATGATGGTATAGTCAAAGGNGGNGCAAGNGCNGTTNTNGCNGCCTCTATNTTTCACTATGGNGAATNTANAATTAAAGATGCTAAAGAATATTTGAATTCTAAAAATGTATCNGTAAGGTTNTAAAATGTTTGAAAATTTAGAGCACTTAATTAAAACAATCAGAGAGAGAAAAAACTCTTCTCATGACAAATCTTATACAAATAAACTCTTAAAGGATAAAAATTTAAGTGTTTCAAAAGTAAAAGAAGAAATAGGCGAGCTTATAGAGTCTGTGGAAAAAAATTCAAATAAGATACACGAAGCAGCTGATGTGATTTATCATTTAATGGTTTATTTTGAGGTTAACAATATAAAGATAGAAGACGTTATGGGTGAACTTAAGAAAAGACAGAAATGAGTTACGATAAAAATAATATATTTGCAAAAATCCTAAGAGGAGAAATTCCATGTAAGAAAGTTTATGAAAATGATCATGTTCTAGCTTTTCATGATATTAATCCTCAAAAGAAAGTACATGTTTTAATTATTCCAAAAGGCGAATATGTAGATCTTGATNACTTTAATAACAAAGCAACAGATAAAGAAATTCTGGAACTTAATAAAGCCGTGACGCATGTTGCCAATATAATTGGCGCAAAAGATAAAGGTTACCGGGCCCTTACTAATATTGGTAGTGATGGAGGACAAGAAGTTCCTCACTTGCATTATCACATATTTGCAGGAGAAAAGATCGGAAAGATGGTTAGCTAATGGTTTCAAGAGTAAAAAGATATTTTTTGGAAATTAAAGATTTTTCTAAAACAATTGATTTAAATCTTCCANAAAATTTTAAAATTATTTTAGATGATAAAGATAATTTTNACTTAAACAAATTTTTCTATAAACAGATAGGAATTGATCATTTTTGGAGAGACAGATTGTTATGGACTGACAGCGAATGGGTAAAATATGTTACAAATAAAAATTTAGAGACACANGTGTTGAAGACAGGCGAAGATTTAGTAGGATATTATGAACAAGAATATCATCCTGGTTCAAATGAAGTAGAACTTATTAATCTAGGAGTGTTAAAAGATTTTAGAGGTTTAAAACTTGGATCAACACTTGTGAGTCATGCTATTGCTAGTGCGTCCAGAAAAAANCCAGAAAGAATGTGGGTTCATACTTGTAGCTTAGATCATAAGCATGCTTTACAAAACTATAAATCAAAAGGTTTTGAAATTTTCAAAGAAGAGGAAATAGATTTTGTAGCTTAATTNATTTCAGGTAATTTAAACGTATTTTTTTCAAAAATATCATTTTTAGAAATAATGTTAAGTGAAAAATTAATATTNTTGTTGTATTGATCTTCAATCTCCCACCCTATTAGGTTTAAACTTTTTTTATCAAAAAATACTGTAATTTTATTATCACTAAAATAATTAAGTTTAATAATTTGATTATTAAACTCTAATTTACCCGATTGTATGATTTCAAAAAGTTTTTCCTTATATAGAATGTTTAAAAATGGAGATTTTGAAATTGGATAGTAGTAGGTTTTATTATATCTTTTTTGAGTTATCGCCAATCTTTTATTATTTATAATTAATTCCTTTTGCTTATCATCAAAGTAATTACATTTTAATTTACCAGGAAATTTTAAAAGACAACTACCTTTTTCAATTTTATTGTTAACTATTTGGTCAAATGTAAATTCTAAAGAATTTAAATTATTTAATTGAGAAATTATCTTGTCTTTTTCGTTAGCAAATAGACTCGTTGATATTAAAAAAAAAATTGGGAGTAAGAATATTTTTTTAAAGAACTTCACGTTTACCAACATGATTTGCTTTGCTAACAACTCCTTTTTCTTCCATCATATCAATAATTCTGGCAGCTCTATTGTATCCAATTTGCAATTTTCTTTGTAAAAAGCTGGTAGAAGCCTTCCCTTCAGATTTAATAATTTCTAGAGCCTGATTATACAATTCATCCTCATCACCCTCATTTCCTGATGTTAATGAGCTTTCTGTTGTTTCCTGTGAAGTAATTTCATCCATATAATCTGGTTTGCCTTGTCCTCTCAATGAGTTTGTAATTCTTTCAATCTCCTGTTCTGATACATATGGTCCATGAATTCTTATTATCCTATTAGCTGATGACATAAATAACATGTCTCCTTTACCTAATAATTGCTCTGCACCCTGCTCTCCCAATATAGTCCTGCTGTCTATTTTGGAGCTGACTTGNAAAGATATTCTAGTAGGAAAATTTGCCTTAATAGTTCCNGTAATAACATCCACACTCGGTCTTTGTGTAGCCATAATTATATGAATTCCTGCTGCTCGTGCCATTTGTGATAGTTTTTGAATATAATTTTCTATTTCTTTGCCAGCTACCAACATAAGATCTGACATTTCATCAACGACAACAACAATGTATGGCATTTTAAGTTTATGTTTTTCATTGTAACCATCAATATTTCTTACTCCGACTTTGCTCATCAATTTATATCTACTGTTCATTTCTTTTACAGTCCAAGATAAAGCTGAAGTTGCTTTTTTGGCATCAGTTATTACAGGAGTAAGTAAGTGAGGTATTCCTTCGTAAGTAGATAATTCTAACATTTTAGGATCTATTAAAATAAACTTACAAAGGTCAGGATTTAACTTATAGATTAATGAAACAATAATTGTNTTAATACAAACTGATTTACCTGATCCAGTAGTACCAGCAATTAATAGATGAGGCATAGAAGTTAAATCACCCACCAAAGGTATACCCGAAATACTTTTTCCAAGCGCAATAGGAAGTTTTATATCTTTTTTTTGAAATTTTTCGTATGAAATTATCTCTCTTAAATTTACACTTTCCCTTAGNTCATTAGGAATTTCTATACCAACTGTATTTTTTCCTGGTATCAAAGAAACTCTTGCAGATGTTGAACTTGTATTACGAGCCAAATCTTCGGATAAATTAATAATTTTTGAAACTTTAACACCCGGAGCAGGCTCGAATTCATATAAACTTACAACAGGTCCATTATTAATTGTTTTAATTTTTCCATTTATACCAAAATCTAATAAAATCTTTTCCATAAATTCAGCATTTGGTAGGGATTTATTTTCATCAGTAGGATTTAATTTAGCTAATTTTTTTTCTAAAAAATTTATGTTTGGTAATTTATATTTGGTTTTTATAGAATTTGATTTTTTAAGATTGTCATTTTCGTTATCAAATAAAAATGATTGTTGCGGTTTTTCAAATACTTCATTGTAAACTTTATTGTCAGGTGTATCTAAATTATATTGATTATCATAATTTGGTTTTTTTCTAAATATACTTAATAAAAATAAAAAAAATTGTTTGTAATTAATATCAGCTGATAATGAAAAAAAAAATAAAGTTAATAAAAACAATCCATATGCGGAATAACTATTGTCAATCCATGGAACCCATGTATTTAAAAAGTTATACATTGTTTTACCCACGAAACCTGAATTTCCATTATCAATTAACCAAAAAGAATTATTAAAAGTAAGATAAATAAAAACTGTTCCTAAGATTAAATAAGCAACAACCAAAAATAATTTTAATAGAATTCTTCTTAACTCTTTCTTAATTATTAGATTTATACCCCAAAGCAAAAAATTTATTAGTATTAAAAATGAGGTTAGACCGAAACTTTGCAGCAAAAAGTCAGCTATGCCACTACCATAAATTCCAAAGAAATTCTGAATTTCAAAGTCTTTATCTCCATAAATAAAAGAAGGATCCTCAGGGGAGTAAGTTGAAAAAGCTATAGCTAGTGCGACACTTGTTAAAATTAAGATTAAACCTAATAATTCAAAGGTTCGCTTTTTTATAAAATTTGTTACACTATTTAAAAAGTTTGTATTCATTTCGAATCGTTTACGTACTTTTTATCATTTTTATGAAAGTGTTAAAAATTTTAATATGAAAAAACAGAGAATTTGCATAGTTGGAGACGGTCTTTCAGGTTTAATGACGGCCTTAGCATTGCATAAATTAGAAGGCCTAGATGTTCACTTAATATCCAGAAAAAACAAGCATTCTAGAGATAAAAGAACCACAGCTATTTCTGCTTCTAATTATGAGTTTTTAAATGTAGTTGTAGACAAACTAGATAAAAATTTATTTTGGCCTTCAAAAAAAATCAATCTGTTCTACGAGACAAAATATCGGAACATGAACTTTTTGAATTTTAATGAAGACAGAAAAAATCTTATGTACGTTTTTGAGAATAACAAAATCAAAGAAGTTCTTATTAAAGAAATAAAAAAGAAAAAAATCATAACTTTCCAGAAAAATATTAATCAATTAAAAGATTTAGATGATTATGAAATGAAAATATTATGCTTAGGTAGATCCTCAAAAATCTACCAAAATATAGTCGATAAAAGATCATTAAATAAAGATTACAAAGAAATCGCTATCACAGGTTATGTTAAACACAACTTGAAGAACTTGAATACTGCTCAGTATTTTTTAAAAGATGGTCCGTTAGCAATACTCCCTTTTTCGAAAAATAAGTTTTCCTTCGTGTGGAGTGTAGATAAAGAGTTTACCAAAAAAGATATTAGTTTAGTTGTTAAATCTAAAATCAGTGAAATATTAAAAACAAAAAAAATACAGATTTTAAATCAACGATCTTATCCTTTGACTCTTAATTTAAAACGAACATACTATAAAAATGATATTCTTATTTTAGGCGAAGGATTGCACACAGTTCATCCTTTAGCAGGTCAAGGCTTCAATCTCGTATTAAGAGATATAAGTAATTTACAAAAAATTCTTAAGTATTATACGGGATTAGGTATGTCCATAAAAAGTACTTCTGCTCTTGAAGATTTTACTAATAATAGAAAATCTGAGAATATTATTACTGGCATAGGAATAGATCTAACTCATAGTTTCTTCAAACCTAATAAATTATTAGATCCTTTTAAAGAAACAATTTTGAAAAATATTTCGAAAAATGATACTCTTAAAAAAATAAGTAAATTTATTTCTAATCAAGGTTTATCTATTTAATTAAATGAATATTTATGCGCTTTCATCAGGCAGAGGCCCGTCAGGAATAGCTATCATTAGGATCTCAGGCAAAGACACTCTTAAAGTTTGTAAGAATTTAACTAAACTAAAGGATATTAATTGTAATGAGGTAAATTATTGCCAATTTTATAATCCCAAAAACGATAAAGTAATAGATCCAGAGGCTCTATTATTGTGGTTTCCTGGTCCTAATAGCTACACTGGCGATGATTTAGCTGAGTTTCAAGTCCATGGAAGTAATGCTGTTATCAATGCATTGCTAAAGACATTATCAGAACAAGATAATTGTAGATTAGCCGAGCCTGGTGAATTTACAAAGATAGCTTTTCAGAACGATAAAATTGATCTTTTAAAAGCTGAAAGTATAGGTGATTTGATCCATGCAGAGACAGAGCTTCAAAGAGATCAAGCTGTTAAATTAGTCCAGGGCAATGCATCAAATTATTATAATAATTTAAGAGAAAAATTAATAAAATCATTATCTTATATTGAAGCTAAAATAGATTTTGCTGAAGATGATCTACCAGAAAAAGTTTTAAAGGAAGTACAAAACACTATCAAAGAAATCCATAAAGATATTTACAAAATTATTGAGGGCAATAAAGTTGGAGAAAAAATAAGAGATGGATTTAGAGTTTCTATAACAGGCGAAGTGAATGCAGGTAAATCTTCACTTTTAAATTTAATAGCAAAAAGAGATGTCGCCATTGTTTCAGATGAAGCAGGGACTACAAGAGATATAATTGAGACATATTTAAATATAGATGGCTATCCTGTAATTTTGGCCGATACAGCAGGTATCAGAGATGCTAGAACTGAAGTTGAAAAAAAAGGTATTTCATTAGCTTTAGGAAAATCAAAAGAAGCAGATTTAAATATTATTGTTATAGATAATTCNTCAAAAACCATAAAGAATGAAATAAAAAAAATGATAAATAAAGATACAATTGNTTTGCTAAATAAATCTGATGTACAAAATAAGCAAAATCATAAATTCAATGCAGATACAATTCTAGTCTCTGTCAAAGAAAATAAAAACATTGATGATTTGATAAAAATTATAAAAAAAAAAATTAAGCAAAAAATTCACTTCTAATAATAGTACTTTAATCACAAGAGAACGACATAGAGTTAAACTGAATGAATGTTTAAAAGAAATAGATAACTTTCTTACAAAAGATCAAAATAAAGATTTAGAATTGGCTGCCGAAGATCTAAGAATGGCTACACGACATCTCGGAAGCATAGTAGGCAAGGTTGATGTNGAGGAAATCCTTGGATCTATATTTAAAGANTTTTGCATAGGTAAATAAAATAGCTCTTGTATTCTTAATATANCGCGTTACATTNATCTTATGANTAAACAAAGTTTTGATGTAGTAGTAATAGGAGGCGGGCATGCTGGATGTGAGGCAGCCGCAGCATCCGCTAGAATGGGCGTTAATACTGCTCTTTTTACACACAAAATAGAGACTATAGGTGAGATGTCGTGTAATCCTGCTATCGGAGGACTTGGAAAAGGGCACCTCGTAAGAGAAATAGATGCTTTAGACGGCGTAATGGGTGTTGTNGCTGACAAATCAGGCATTCAATTTAGATTATTGAACANAAGTAGAGGTCCAGCAGTACAGGGGCCTCGTACGCAGTCAGATAGAGCTCTTTACAAAGAATATATGCAAAAGATTTTATTAAATTATAACAATTTAGAGATAATTGCAGATCCTGTCATTAAATTTATATTTGAAGGAGACAAAATTACAGGTTTTGTATGTCAAAGTGGAAAAGAAGTGAGAACTAAAGAATTAATCTTAACTACCGGCACTTTTCTTAATGGATTAATACATATTGGTGAAACTCAAATCCCAGCAGGTCGTTTTGATGAGCAACCATCTACAGGTTTAAGTGAACAATTAGCAAAATTTAAAATGCAAATAGGAAGACTGAAGACGGGGACACCACCTAGATTGGATGGCAGTACAATTAATTACGATGATTTAGAAATGCAGCCAGCTGATGATGATCACTATTATTTCTCTTTTCTTACAAACAAAATTGACAACAAACAAGTTAAGTGTGGAATGACTTATACTAATCACGAAGTGCATAAAATTATTAGCGATAATATTTCCCGTAGTGCAATGTATTCGGGAAACATTAAAGGTGTAGGACCCAGGTATTGTCCATCTATAGAAGATAAAATAGTTAAATTTAAAGAAAAAACAAAACATCAAATATTTCTTGAGCCAGAGGGAATAAAGGACAATACTATTTACCCAAATGGCATATCTACATCTCTTCCTGAAGAGATTCAGCTAAAAATATTGNCTAAAATCAAGGGTTTAGAGCAAGTTAAGATGAAAAGAGCAGGATATGCAATAGAGTATGATTATGTCGATCCCAGAGAGCTAAAAGCTACCTTAGAGACAAAAAAGATTCNCTCTCTTTTTTTGGCTGGCCAAATTAATGGAACTACAGGTTATGAGGAGGCAGCCGCGCAAGGTTTAATTGCTGGAATAAACGCTGCTTTAAAAATTAAAAATTTAGGAGAATTTATTTTAGATAGATCCACTTCTTATATGGGAGTGATGATCGACGATTTAATTACTAAAGGCGTATCAGAGCCTTATAGAATGTTTACTTCAAGGGCTGAGTATAGACTAACGTTGAGAGCTGATAACGCTGATCAAAGGTTAACAGATTTAGGTATAGGTTTAAAGTTAATAGGATCTGAAAGAAAAAAAATATATTTAAAAAAGAAAAAAAATATTTTTGCTCTTAACAATTATTTGAATACAAATTATTTAACACCTAACCAAGCAAAAAAATTTGATATTAGAATTGCTATGGATGGTGTTAAAAGATCTTGTCTCGAAGTTATGGGACAAAGAAAAGTAAACTTGATTAAAATAAGGCAGATTTTTACTAATATACCCAGGTTTTCAACAGCAGTTGAAAATCAGGTTGTAATCGACGCCCACTATAAGGGCTATTTGAACAGGCAGCGTAGAGATATTCAATCTTTTAAAAAAGACGAGTCAATTGNAATTCCTGATTATATTAAATATGAAGATTTAAGTGGTCTCTCTAACGAAATTAAAAGTAAGCTTAATACTGTTAGGCCTAAGACACTTGGTCAAGCAATTAGAATTGATGGTGTGACCCCAGCTGCCATAATAATTTTACTTTCACATATAAAAAAACTTANNTATAAAGCTACTGCTTAATGCAGCAGCTAGAAATTATAAATATTCTCCAAAATAACCTTAAATTTANTGCTAATGATGTTGAAAAGCTTAAAAAATTCATCGAGATCCTNTTATTTGAAAATCAGAAGCATAATCTTATCGGAAAGAGCACCGAAAGTGTTATATGGGAACGTCATATACTAGATTCAGCCCAAATAGTTAATTTTATTGATTTTAAGTCCTCTTTGTTGGCTGATTTAGGCTCTGGAGCTGGCTTCCCAGGCTTAGTTTTGGCAATTTTCAATAAAAACCCAAATTTTCACGTGAAACTTTACGAAAAATCTCCAATAAAAAGAGTTTTTTTGAAGAAAGTTATTAAATTGTTAAGTATAAAAGCTGACGTAGCAAATAATATCTATGACCACCCCCTTAAAGCAAATATTATAGTAAGTAGGGCTTTTAAGAAATTAGAGGAAATATTGAAAATTTCACGTGAAATGAACACAAAACCTCATAAAATCATTATTTTAAAAGGAAAAAATGCACAAGAGGAAATTAACAGACTTTCTTTAACTACTAATTATAGTTATAAGATAAAAAACAGTATTACAAATACTGATTCGAAAATTATTATATTTGAAGTAACTTAATATATGAGTGACAAACCTATAATTGCAGTAATAAATCAAAAGGGCGGAGTAGGGAAAACGACAACAGTAATTAATCTAGCAACTTCGCTGTCCATATTGGGTCAAAATAATTTAATTATAGATTTAGACCCTCAAGGTAATGCAACAACAGGTTTAGGAAAGTCAAACAATGATGAAAGTTGTAATATATATAATCTGCTAATAAAAAAAATTAACTTACAGCAAGCAATACAAAAAACAAATATTAAAAATTTAGACATTATTGGTTCAAACGTAAATTTATCTGGTCTAGAAGTTGAAACTGCTAATGATTCAGACAGGGCATTTGTCTTAAAAAAAACAATTGATAAAGAAAAGCAAAATTTAATTTCGCAATACGACAACATATTCATAGATTGCCCACCATCACTTAGTTTACTAACTATTATGGCATTGGTTGCTTCTGATGAATTACTTGTACCGTTGCAAACAGAATTTTTTGCTTTAGAGGGCATTACGCAGTTAGTAAAAACAATAGATAGAATTAAAACCAATTTAAATCCAGACTTAAAATTACAAGGAATACTTTTGACCATGTTTGATAAAAGAAATAAATTGAGTTCACAGGTAGATAAGGAAGCAAGAAATTATTTTAAAGAAAAAGTTTATGATACTGTAATACCGAGAAATGTAAGATTATCCGAGGCTCCTTCACATGGGTTACCTTGTGTAATTTATGATAGGTCATGTTTGGGGAGTAAATCATATTTTGACTTGGCAAATGAATTTATAAAAAAAAATCATAAAGTAGACAGTGCTGCATGAATAAATCTAAAAACAAAAAAGGCTTGGGAAGAGGATTAAAAGCCTTGTTTGGCGACCAAAAACAATCAGATAATAAAAATAAAACATCAAAAAATTCAAATAATGTTCGAAAAGCAAATTTAAGCGATTTGTCTCGTAACAGATATCAACCTAGAAATTATTTTGATGAAACAAAATTGACGGAATTATCTAATTCAATAAAAAAAAATGGAATCATACAGCCTATTGCGGTCAGAGAAGATAAACTTGACCGAGGCAGGTATGAAATAATTGCTGGAGAGAGGAGATGGCTAGCTGCGCAAAAAGCAGGTTTACATGAAGTGCCAATAGTTGTTCTAGATGTAGATGATAATGAAGCTTTAGAGATTGCAATTATAGAAAATATTCAACGTGACGATCTTAATATTGTTGAAGAAGCTAAAGGCTACCAAAGACTATTTGATGAATTTAAGTATGACCATGATAAAATTGCTAAATTTATGTCAAAAAGCAGAAGCCATATTAGTAATACTTTAAGATTACTCACATTACCAAAAGATGTAATAGCAATGATAGAAGAAGGTAATTTAACCGCTGGGCAAGCAAGGCCATTAATAGGTCTACCTAGTGCTACAAATATAGCTGAAGAAATTGTAGCGAAAAAATTAAGTGCACGAAGTGTCGAGTTACTTGTTAGAAGCAAAAAAGGTCCACAAAAAAATAGTCAATATAAAATGGATTCAAATATAGTTGATGAACAAAATGCTATTCAAGACAATTTAGGTCTCAATGTAATTATTCAAAATAAAAGAAATAATTCCGGGAAGATAACAATAGCTTATAAAAATTTAGAGCAATTCGAGCTTGTATCTGGATTGCTTAAGAAGAGCTAGCTGCTACACACAGTTTTACAAGTAAATCCTTAATTAATAAATCTTTATTAATCATAGTGTTCGATTTGATTTGAATTTCTGTGTTATATGTTTGATCAAGTGCGTTTGTAATTTTTTTATTGTTCCATTTGTATAGTTGTTCAATTAAAATTGGTTTATCTTTCCAAAATATTGGTGGCTTTGTTTTGTTTAAAGCAGTTTCTGTGTTTAATCCCCTGGTCTTTAATTCATTAATCTCTTTGAGCTTGTTTATTCGCTGATTAATTAAATTTAGGTAGTACACATCTTTATCTTTTTCAAAAATAGTATCTGTTAGCAATTTATTAGTTTTATTTTTATCACCCTTTAGAGCCATATCTTTTAGTAAATTAAAGTCGTCGTTCGTTTCATCGTTTAATAGTTGGCTCAACTTACCATAATCTAATTTCTTTCTATAAAAATAACTATGAACTTTACTTATTTCGTTATTTAACTTTTCTCTATTTAATCTCGTATTTCTTATTAAAAGATTTATAATTTCTATATTTAAGCCTTCAAAACTTTTTAGCTTGTCCATTATAATTTTTTTTATTGCTGTTGCATCGTCTTTGTAACATGGAGTAATTCCATAGTCGGTAGAATTTTCAAAATAATTTCTTAATTTTGATTTTTTATCTAATAAACTAGCAAAAAGATAAACTTTTTCATCATGAATTTCTTTTTTTATGGAAGAAACTATATCAAAAATTTTATCACTTACTTGATCAATGATTATTATTTTTTTTTTTTGAAAAAGGGATTTGTTCCTTATTTCTGAAAATAAAATAGATGGATTTTTTAATACTTCGTCCTGCAATAAACTTATGAAATCAATTTCTTTACTAATTATCCTGATTTTAGATTTTATGTCATGTATTAAACCTAAATTTTCCCCATAAAATAAATGCATCTTATTTTTATTAATTATTTCAATCTTATTTTCTACGCTATTGCTTTTTACTATCATATATTTCTGAATTTATTTTTTTAAGAATCTTTTCTGATAATTCTTCCGTTAATTGATCTATGATTTTTTTCTCATTACTTATTGTTTCTAAATTGTTTGTACCTACTAAAAATTCACCAGACTCTATAATATTAAAACTTATTTTTTTTGTATTTGCAATTGATTGTAAATTTATTTTACTAGTTAAAGTAATTTGATATTTTGTAATTTGATTTCTAATATTTTTTTCTTTAATAGTTTTTCTTTTTTTGGATATTAAATTTAAAAGTATAATATTTTCACTCTTGGATGATGAACTCATTGTAAGATTATTCTTAATTTTGTAATTTATTCTACCATCTCCAGAACTCTTGAATTCTTTAATCATAAAGTTGTTTATAGTTGAGTTGTCTACAACTTTGAAACCACAACTCAACAAGGTTATTAAAAATATGTTTAATAATATTTTTGTTATGAGTCTTTTCATTAATTTTTTATGAGGTAGTTTATAATTTTATTTTTTACGTAAATAGTTTTAAATATTTTTTTATTTTCAAGATATTTATAGGCTTTTTTTGAGGATTTTACGACCAGATCTATCTCTTTTTCTTTAAGATCCTGGTCGATGCTAATTACATCTCTTGTTTTACCATTTACTTGAACGACTAAATTCACTTTTATCTTATTTAATACTTTTTTATTAATTTTTGGCCATTTATTTAAATCTTTAGATTTTAAATTAGTTAGGCATTCGCTTGCAATATGGGGTGTAAATGGCAACATTAGTTTCATTACATTCACTAAATTTGTAATTAGAGTCTTATTATTTATTTTATTTTTAAGTGAGTAGTTAAAGTGTCTGTAAATCTCGTTAAATAAAGCTATTGCTACATTAAATTGAAAATTATTAATAGCTTTGTCAATCCTATAAATATACAGCTCTATTTTACTTTCAAACTTTTGCTGATCATTTTTGTTATTTTTGATATCTTTTCTATTTAAAACTACTTGATTTAAGTTCCAAATTTTTTGTAAGAATTTACTCGAGGAGCTCACCCCAGAGTCTGACCACTGGACATCCTTCTCCGGAGGACTATCAGAAAGAATAAACCATCTTATTGAGTCTGCACCGTACTGTTCAATCATTTTTTCTGGATCAATTGTATTATTTTTTGACTTTGACATTGACTCAGAAGGTCCCACAATAACTTTAGAATTATCTGATTTTTTTATCGCTTCGTTAGAGTTTATTTTTTTTATTTCTTCAGGACGTAACCATTTTCCTTGTTCATCACGGTAAGTTTCATGACAAACCATTCCTTGAGTAAACAAATTTTTAAATGGTTCTGTAAATTTTATTTTTTTGTCTGATTTATTGATAGCTTTCATAAAAAAACGAGAATAAAGCAAATGCAATATTGCGTGTTCAACCCCCCCAATATATTGATCGACTGGCATCCAATAATTAACTTTTTCCTTATTATATGGAGAAACTTTGTTTAATGGAGAACAAAATCTAATGAAATACCATGATGAGTCTACGAATGTGTCTAAAGTATCAGTTTCTCTGATTGCTGGTTTACCAGTTTTTTTATGGAAGGTTTTTTTCCAGGTTGGATGTTTATCTAATGGATTACCAGAAGAGTTTAAATCTACATCTTCAGGAAGTTTTATCGGAAGCTCGTTTTTTTCTACTGGAACTACAGAACCATCTTCCAAGTAAATCATTGGTATTGGACATCCCCAATATCTTTGTCTTGAAATACCCCAATCTTTTAACCTAAATAAAATCTGTTTCTTGCCAATTTTCTTTTGTTCAATTCTTTTAATAATTTCTTCCTTGGCTTTAACAATATCTAATCCGTTCAAAAAATCAGAATTAATAAGAACACCTTCTCCAGTGTAAGCTTCTTTTAAATCTTCATTAACAAAATTATGATTATTGTTCGAAACAACTTTTGTAATTGGTAAATTGTATTTTGAGGCAAAATCAAAGTCTCTTTGATCGTGTGCGGGACAGCCAAAAATTGCTCCTTTTCCATAATCCATCAAAACGAAATTAGCTACATAAATAGGTATTTTTTTGTTGGTAATAAAAGGATGCTGAGCAAATAAATTTGTATGTAGTCCTA
Source organism: Candidatus Pelagibacter sp. TMED197 (assembly GCA_002169755.1). Next base: position 28,568 of record NHIU01000022.1, read on the forward strand.
ACTTTTCGGCGTTTGCAAGAGCCTCTTCAGTAGTTCCAATTTTTGAACATTTTTCCTTGAATTTTTCAAATTCAGATTTGTCTTGAATATATTTACAAATATCATGGTCAGCTGAGACAGCTAAAAAGCTTGCACCAAAAATAGTGTCAGGTCTAGTTGTAAAAACGGTTATGTCATCGTCAATTTTATCAACTTTAAAATTTAATTCGCAACCAATTGATTTTCCGATCCAGTTTTTCTGCATCAATTTAACTTTTTCAGGCCAACCAGGCAAATTTTTAAGATCATCTAAAAGTTTATCGGCGAACTGAGTTATA
>NHIU01000023.1 GCA_002169755.1 Candidatus Pelagibacter sp. TMED197
GCGCCTAAACGACCTATTAATTGTACTTTATTTAAACTACCTGCCATAATACTTTAAGACTATAATTGTGAATATTTGTTTTTAAAACTTATAAACTATATCATAATCAGTTAGTAAATATAAGCTGATTATTATTTTATATATAATATATGTTGAAAAAAATCGTTGTAAAAGGGGCTAAAGAACACAATCTAAAAAATGTTTCTTTGGAGATCCCAAAAGAGAAATTGGTGGTAATAACTGGTCTATCAGGATCAGGAAAATCTTCTTTAGCTTTTGATACTATTTACGCGGAGGGTCAAAGAAGATATGTAGAAAGCTTGTCATCTTATGCAAGACAGTTTCTTGATAAAATGAAAAAACCAAAAGTAGATTTAATTGAGGGATTAAGCCCAGCAATTTCAATAGAACAAAAAAATACTTCAAAAAACCCTAGATCTACAGTTGCAACAGTTACCGAAATATATGATTATATGCGAGTACTTTTTGCAAGAATAGGAGTGCCCTACTCACCTTTTACAGGTAAACCAATAGTATCTCAGCCAATCAGTGAAATGGTAGATAAAATAAAAAAATTACCAAAAAATAATACGATATATCTTTTAGCCCCAATCGTAAGAGGCAGGAAGGGAGAATATAAAAAGGAAATTTTAAATTATAAAAAAAGAGGATTTTCAAAAATTAAAGTTGATGGAAAATACTTAAACATAGAAGATTTTCCAAACCTTAACAAAAAAATCAAACATGATATTTCTATAGTAGTCGATAGAATTATCTTAAATTCAAAGTTAGGAAATAGATTGGCTGATAGTGTCGAAACAGCAGTAAATTTGTCAAATGGATTGCTAATAGTTGAATATGAAAATGAAACTTTGCCAAAAAAGTTAAGAAAAATTGAGACTGTTATTTTTTCATCAAAATTTTCATGTCCAGAAAGTGGATTTACAATAGAAGAAATTGAGCCTAGATTATTTTCATTTAATTCTCCGTTTGGTGCGTGTGAAGAATGCGAGGGTATTGGTCATAATTTAAATGTTGATCCAAATCTTGTTGTACCAGACACTAAAAAAACTATACAAGACGGGGCTATAGAACCATGGGCTAAATCTACTTCTATGTATTATGCTCAAACACTGTCTTCATTAGCAAAACATTTTAAATTTTCTCTCACTGAACAATGGAAAAAATTACCAAAAAAGACTCAAGATATAATCTTATATGGATCTGATGAAGAAGAAATAAAATTTTCATATGATGACGGTTACGAAACTTATAATACAAAAAAAACTTTTGAAGGTGTTATCAATAATCTTGAAAGAAGATATTTAGAGACTGATAGCGAATGGAAAAGAGAAGAAATATCACAATATCAAAGTGAGTCTAATTGTGAACACTGTAAAGGAATGAGATTAAAAGAAGAAGCTCTATGTATAAAAATTAATTCTTTGAATATAAGTGAAATTACAAAGAAATCAATCGATGAAGCGCAAAAATGGTTTAATGATTTAGTTACTGTTTTAACAGAAAGAGAAAATAAAATTGCACAACATATATTAAAAGAAATTAATGAGAGGCTTAACTTTTTATTAAATGTAGGATTAAATTATTTAACACTATCAAGAGAGTCTGGAACATTGTCTGGAGGAGAAGCACAAAGAATTAGACTTGCTTCACAAATTGGCTCTGGTTTAACTGGCGTCTTGTATGTTTTAGATGAGCCATCAATAGGTTTACATCAAAGAGATAATAAAAAGTTAATTACTGCTTTAAAAAAATTAAGAGACTTAGGTAATACCGTGATTGTTGTTGAGCATGATATTGAAACGATGGAAAATTCTGATCATATAGTTGATATAGGGCCTGAAGCTGGTCTTAATGGAGGTCAAATAGTTGCAGAAGGAACTGTGAGTGAAATAATAAAAAATGAAAATAGTATAACTGGAAATTATTTATCTGGAAAAAAATATATTTCAATTCCAAGAAAAAGAAGGAAAGCAAAAAATGGAAGATTTATAGAAATTAGTGGAGCAAGTGGAAATAATCTTAAAAAAGTTCATTTAAAAATACCTGTAGGAACTTTTACTTGTGTCACTGGTGTTTCTGGAAGCGGAAAATCAACACTTATTTTACACACTTTATACAATGCGTTTAATTTAATGTTAAATAAAAATAAAAGTAGAAAAGTTCCAAAAGCTTTTACTGGTTTTAAGGGTACAGAACTAGTAGATAAAATAATCGACATTGACCAGTCTCCAATAGGAAGAACTCCTAGGTCAAATCCAGCCACATACACAGGTGCATTTGGTCCTATAAGAGAATGGTTTGCTAATTTACCCGAGTCTAAGGCCAGAGGATACAAAGTCGGTAGATATTCATTTAACGTCAAGGGTGGAAGATGTGAAACTTGTGAGGGTGATGGAGTTATAACATACGAAATGCATTTTTTACCTGATGTTTTTATACCGTGTGATACATGTAAAGGTGCAAGATATAATAGAGAAACTTTAGAAATTCGGTTTAAAAATAAAAATATTGCTGAAGTTCTAGATATGACAGTTGATGAAGGTTGTGAGTTTTTTGAAAATATTCAAAGTATAAGATCAAAATTAATTACCTTAAAACATGTCGGACTTGGCTATATGAAAATAGGTCAACAAGCGACAACTCTTTCTGGAGGAGAAGCACAAAGAATTAAATTAGCTAAAGAGCTCTCTAAAAGGCCTACTGGTAGGACTCTATATATTTTAGATGAGCCAACAACAGGTTTACACTCTCATGATATAAAAAAATTATTAGAAATACTTCAAGCTTTTGCTAACACTGGAAATACTGTGGTAGTTATTGAACATAATTTAGATGTCATAAAAACAGCAGATCATATAATTGATATGGGTCCTGAAGGCGGCATAAATGGTGGAAATATTATTGCTGAAGGTACTCCTGAAAAAATATCTACCGTAAAAGAGAGCTATACCGGCAAGTTTATTAAAGAAATTATGGGTGATAACTCGATGAAAAAAACTGCTTGATAATTCAATTTATGATATAAGTGAATCATGACAATTATACTTCAATCATTATCCAAAACAGTCCATGTTTCACTAGCTTTAGCTGTTCTGTTATTCTTGGGATTACATTTCTTTGGTGATGGATTTGCTTTTGATACAATTTTTTGGAGTTGGTTATTTAGATTAATCCATGTAGTTGTAGCTACAATGTGGATCGGGTTGTTATGGTATTTTAATTTTGTTCAAATTCCAAATATGCAAAAAATTCCAGATGAACAAAAACCTGCTATAGGAAAAGTCATTGCTCCCGCAGCACTATTTTATTTTAGGTGGGCAGCTGCAATTACTGTATTGAGTGGCTTAATTTTGTCTTGGATTAATGGTTATGTGCATAGTGCTATGATACTTGGACTTGATGGTTCTGGAGGAAAAAATACTGCTATAGGAATTGGAATGTGGCTAGGATTAATTATGGCTTATAATGTATGGTTTGTAATTTGGCCTAATCAAAAAAAAGCGCTAGGAATTGTTGAAAGTTCCCCAGAAGAAAAAGTTACTTCCGCAAAAACTGCAATGTTATTTTCAAGAACAAATACTTTGTTATCTTTGCCAATGTTATTGTCAATGGTTGCTGCTCAAAATCTCTATTAACTTTAAGGAACTATTTTTTCTTCTTTTTTTTCAAGAGTTTTATAATTAACTTTAAAAAATTTTAAAATTGGTGAAGCAACAAATATTGAAGAATATGTTCCAATTAAAACCCCTAATATCATAGCAAAAGAAAATCCTCTTAATATTTCTCCTCCTAAAATATAAATTGATACTAATGCTAATAAAGTTGTTATTGAGGTAATTATTGTTCTAGCTAGAGTCTCGTTAATAGACAAATTAGCAATTTCTGTAATAGTTATCCTGTTATATTTAAACAAATTCTCTCTAATACGGTCATAAATTACAACAGTGTCATTCATTGAGTAACCAACTATAGTTAATACTGCTGCGATAATAGACAAATTTATTTCTAGAGACAAAACAGAAAATATTCCTAGAGTGATTATTACATCATGAAATAAAGCTACAATTGACCCAACGCTAAATTGCCATTCAAATCTTACCCAAATATAAAAAAGCATAGCTGCTAATGCCAAAGAAATTGCTGTAATTGAAGATTGTAATAATTCAGAACTTACTTTTGGCCCTACATTTTCAACTCTTCTAAAATTTATATCTGCATTTAAGTTATCTATAAGTTTCTTTTTAATTTTAGGAATAAGATTGTTTGTATTAGAATCTTTTTGTTCAACTTTTATTAGATAGTCACCATCTTTTCCAAATTTTTTTACATTTACATCCCCTAAATCCATTGAATTAAGTGTAGATCTAATTGATGAAACTTCAATAATTATATCACTTCTTAANTCAATTAAAGTACCACCTTTAAAATCAATACCATAATTTAAACCTTTGAAACTTATAAAAAAAATACTTAAAATAAAAATTACTGTTGAGAATAGATTAGCTGTTTTGAATTTTGAGACAAAATTAATATTTTTAGTCATTATATTTTAATTTTTTTATCTTTATTTTTAAGCACAATTATAGACGACAAATGTCTTGCCAGAAAATATGCAGTAAACAATGTGGAAATAATTCCGAGCCCTAGTGTAATTGCAAATCCCTTCACAGGTCCAGACCCGAATGCAAATAATATCACAGCAGCAATTAAAGTTGTAATATTAGCATCTAAAACAGTTATTTTTGCTTTTGAGTAACCAGTATCAAAAGCATGTATGNCAGTTTTCTCAGTTTTTAATTCCTCTTTAATTCTCTCAAAAATTAGTACGTTTGCATCTACTGCCATACCAACAGTTAAAATTATTCCAGCTATACCAGGTAAAGTTAGAGTTGCTTCTAACATGGTTAAAATTCCAGCCAGCATCAATAAATTTGCTATTAAAGCAGTGTTAGCAACTAAGCCAAAAATTTTATATTTGTAAAACATAAAAAGTATTACCAATAAAAATCCAACAATTAGTGAAATGATACCTGATTTAATAGAGTCTTCACCTAAATCAGGACCAACAGTTCTTTCTTCTACAACATCCAAAGGAGTTGGTAATGCACCNGATCTTAATAACAAAGCCAGATCTGTGGCTTCTTGNAAAGAAAAGTTTCCTGAAATCATTCCTTTTCCTGTTGTTATTGGTTCATTAATATTAGGTGCACTGATTACTTGATTGTCTAAAACTATTGCAAGTCTTCTACCAACATTATCAGTTGTTATTCTTCCAAATTTTTGTGCGCCAAGTCTATCTAAGGTGAAAGAGACCACGGGTTCGTTATTTTGACTCTGAATTGTTGGCTGAGCATCAATTAAATTTTCACCACTAATAACNATTCTTTTGCTAATTTTTAATTCTTCTCCAGTTTCAGAGGACATTTCATCAACTCCAAATTCTGAGTTTTCACTTACTAATCTAAAATTTAGTTGTGCGGTTTTTCCTAAAAGTTTTTTTATTCTATCAGGATCTTTAATACCAGGTAATTCTACTAATATTCTTTTTTCACCACGTTGTAAAATTGTTGGCTCTTTTGTTCCAACATCATCTATTCTACGTCTTATTATTTCAATTGACTGCTTTAATGCAGAATTGTTTATAGTTAAAATTCCAAATTTTGAAAATGAAATCTTAATCTTATTATTATCTAATTCTTCATACTCTAATTCAAAAGATCTATATTTATCAATATAAGGATTAATTATATTTTCCGTTTTTTTATAAAACAAAGAGTCAAATTTTTCCTTATTGTTTATTGTGAATGAAAGATTTTTATCATTAATTTGAAAGTCATTATAATTTAATTGGTTGTCCTTAAGTAATTTTTTTATCGGAATAACTTTAGATTGAATTTTTTCTTTTACTAAACTATTAGAATTTATTTCTAATAAAAGATATGCCCCTCCTTGTAAGTCTAATCCTAAATTAATTTTTTTATCTATTAACCTATTATCCTTTGCTTGAAAATTTAAAATAGAAAAAATAGCTATAACAAAAAATATTAAATAAATAGTTAAAATATTTATTTTAGAAAAATTTAACACGAAAAAGAATTATTTTTTAATTTCTTCTTTTTTTAACAAACTTGTTATGGTCGATTTAATTATTTGAACTTTGATATTTTCACCTATAATTACTTCGATACGATCGTCTTCCATAACTCTTTCAACAGTTCCTAAAATTCCGCCTGCCGTTATTATTTCATCTCCTCTTTTTAATGACTGGACCATGACTTTATGATCTTTGACTCTTTTCTGCTGAGGCCTAATTAAAAAAAAGTAAAAAATTACAAATATAAGAATAAGTGGTATGAATTGTGCAAATCCTTGGCTATCCATAAAATGATGATTATAATATATGTGTTAGTTAGACAAGCGAATAATTCCTAAATTTTATCTAAATTATTCATATATTTTTTTAAATTATTTGGAATATTAATTGATCCATCTTCATTTTGATTATTTTCTAATAAAGCAATCATTAGTCTACCTACTGCTAAACCAGAGCCATTTAATGTGCTAACGAATTCTGTCCCTTTAGTAGATTTATATTTAGCTCCCATTCTTCTTGATTGAAATGATCCACACGAGGAGCAACTAGATATCTCTCTATATTTTTTTTCTGAAGGTATCCAAGCTTCTATGTCATAAGTTTTTTCTGCGCTAAAACCCATATCGCCAGAAGATAGAAGAACTACTTGGTATGGAATATCCAATTTTTTTAAAATTTCTTCAGCACAATTTAACATTCTTTCTAATTCGTCAAAACGATCTTTCGGTTCAACAATGCTAACAAGTTCTACTTTGTAAAATTGATGTTGTCTCATCATTCCTTTTGTATCTTTTCCATAACTACCAGCTTCTTTTCTAAAACATGGAGTTGATGCTACAAATCGTAAAGGAAGATCTTTTAAATTTAAATTAGATTTTCTAACTAAATTTGTAAGAACTACTTCTGCAGTTGGTATTAAAAATTTTCTATCTTCGTTGTTTTCAATTTGAATTTCAAATTGATCTTCTTCAAACTTGGGAAGTTGACCAGTTCCAAACATTACATCCTCATTAACTATTAATGGAGGTGAAATTTCAGTGTAGTTAAAATTTTGAGTATGAATATCTAACATAAAATTTATTAAGGATCTTTCAAGTAATGCTAATTTGTCTTTAAGTACCACAAATCTAGATCCAGATAACTTTATGGATGTATCAAAATCTATATTATTGTCCTTATTGCCTATCTCTACATGGGATCTTACCTTAAAATTAAAATTTTTTAATATCCCGTTTTTTTTAACTAATTTATTTGAGTTTTCATCTTTTCCAATAGGAACACTACCTTCTGCAATGTTTGGTAAGTTAAAAATTATTTCATTTAATAAATTTTGTGTTTTTTTTTGTTCTAATAAAATTTTATTTATTTTATCAGTAATTTTTTTTGATTTCTCAAAATTATTTTTTTCTTTAGATTTAGATAAAATTTTTTTTTCTTGCTCTAGTAATTCTTTTTTATTTATTAATTCTCTATTTTTTTTATCAACTTCAGAAAACTTTTTTAAGTCGAAATTAAAATTTCTATCTTTAAATTTTTTTTTAAAAATTTCTAAGTTTTTTCTTAAATCTTTAAGATCGTGCATTTTCAATTATCGTTTTTATTTTTTTTTTCTGTAAACTTAACTGTTATAATAGACAATTCATAAAGTAATAATAAAGGTATAGCTAGACCTATCTGAGTAATTGGATCAGGTGGTGTTAATATAGCTGCAATTGTAAAAATAATTACGATTACATATCTTCTTGTTTTTTTAAGATAATCAGAGTTTATAACTCCAATTCTTGCTAGCAAATTTAATAATATAGGTAGTTGAAAACTTATACCAAAGGCAAAAATTAATCTCATTATCAATGATAAATACTCATTCACTTTTGCTTCTAATTGAATAGGTAAATTTGCACTTGAACCTGCCGTCTCAAAAGATAAAAAAAACTTAATAGCTAACGGCATTACTAAATAATAAACTAACAATCCGCCTAATAAAAAAAGTATTGGTGTTGAAATTAAATATGGTAAAATTGCTTTTTTTTCATTTTTGTATAAACCTGGAGCAATAAACTTATAGATTTGAATTAATAAAATTGGGCTTCCAAGAAATATTGCTGCAAAGAAAGCAACTTTCAAATAAGTTATAAATGTCTCATGTAAAGCTGTAAAAATAAGTCTTCTAGGAGTTTGGTCGTCTCTTACAGCATTTGCGTATGGTTCAACTAGAAAATTATAAATTTGTTCTGCAAACGTGTAAGAAATTATAAAAATAAATAAAATAAATAATAAAGATTTAATAAGTCTTGATCTTAATTCAACAAAATGACTAGTAAAAGAATTTGAATTAGTCATTTAAGTTTTCTTTATCTTTTTTTTTTATATTAGTTTTTTTAGAGATTTCTTTTTCAATATCGATATCATCTGTTACAGATGTTACTTCTCTTTGAAAATTGCTAAAAGTATTTTTTATTTTTCCAATATATGATCCTATCTTTTTCAAAGCTATTGGAAACTCTTTTGGGCCTAAGACCAATATTGCAACAATTACTACTGCTAATATCTCTAACCAACCAATTTGAGGCATTTAAGATTATTTATTTTCGGAATTGGAATTGTCTGTATTATTATTGTTTTCGTCTTTAGAAGAAGTATCATCAGACATACCTTTCTTAAAACTTTTTATTCCCTTTGCTAAGTCTCCCATAATACTTGAAATTTTTCCTTTTCCAAAAAGAATTACAACAAGAATTGCAATTATTATAATACCTGTCCACCCGATATTTCCCATATACTTATATCTATACAATATTTCTTAATAAATTAATATATTTATTCTTCCTTTTCGGGAGCTTTATCAATCGCTTCCTCAATATCTTTATAAATATTTTGCTTATCATTTGCAGACTGTTCTTTGAAAAACTTTCCAGTTCCAAATATAGATCTATCTATATCTGAAGTATCAATTAAACCGGCAGAGCCTAATTCGTCAAGCGTAGGTAAATCGGATAGTTTTTGTATGTTAAAATGATTTAAAAAATTATCTGTAGTGGCATATTGAATAGGTTTTCCAGGCACATCTTTTCTTCCAGCTGGTCTTACCCAGTCTAATTCTAAAAGAATTTCGAGTGTGTTCGATGCAAAAGCAACGCCTCTAATTTCCTCTATTTCTGATCTTGTAACTGGTTGATGATATACTATAATTGACAACGTCTCGATAGTCGCTTTTGAGAGTTTTCTCTGCGTGGACTTTTGTAAAGACATTAATTTTGAAAGATCTTCAGCAGTTCGAAATGACCATTTATCTTTTAAGCAAACAAGGTTAATACCTCTATTTTTATAATTTTCCTTTAGTTTATCTAAGATTTTTTTTATAGGCGAAGATGTCTTAACTCTATTTTCTATTGTTTCTAAATCTAGTGGTTCCGACGCAGAAAATAGAATTGCTTCCACCTGTCTTTCAAGTTTAGATATTGATGAAGGAAAAGAAATAATATTAGTTTTATTTTTTTTTTTATTTTTCATTAGGTAGAATTTTTCTTAATTAAGATTTTTTCAAATATTTTTTCTTGTAGAATTTTTGTTTGTCCTTCTTTTGTTAATTCTAAACAAGCTGCAAAAATACCAGCTAATCCTGTTCTTTTCATCCCTTTAGAAAAATAAAATTTTGGTATTAATTGGTTAATATTTTTCCAATCAACTATTTTATGAAAATTATTTTTGATTTGTTTAATTCCTTCTTCAGTTGAAAAAACTGGTAATTTAGGAATATTAATTTTTCGAAAACTTTTTTGCATTTGCAAACTAGAATAGCTTTTAAGCAACTCATACAACGAAACATCATAGAGAGGGGTATTTATAGATCTTATTCCACCAGACATTCCTCTTGCAAATATATGCACACCTAATCTTTTTTTTTTCAATATTTGATCAGAAAGTAATCTTATTAATTCTAATTTTTTTAGTTGTAATTTAAGTTTTTCTGCTACTTCTAAAGCTTTAAAATCATCATCTTCAAGTTCAGGAAGTAATAATTTTGATTTTAGGTAAGCTAACCAGGTAGCCATTAATAAATATTCAGAAGCAACTTCCAAATTTAAGTTATTTTCATTTTTTATAAAATTTAAAAATTCATCAGCAAGTTTTGTTATAGAAATTTCTGCTAGATCAACTTTTTGACTTTTGGCCAAATCTAATAAAACTTCCAAAGGTCCGTTATAATTAGGAATATTTATAGAAATTGACTTAGTCATATTTGATTCCATACAAGGATTTTATCTTAAAAATTTATAAAATTCTGATGTTTTTTTTATTGTAAATTGGTCAATATATGGAAGTTCTTCAAGTAGTTTTAGTGATTCTTGGTAATTACCAGCACAATATAAAGCTACGTTGCAACCTGCAGAGAGTGATTTTTTTGCGTTAGTAACTAAATCAAATTTCATAGCTTTCATAGATATATCATCCGAAATTAAGATACCTTTAAAACCAATTTTTTTTCTAATTACTTTTGTAATAATCTTTTTTGACAATGTGGTGATGTTATTTTTATCAATTTTTTTATACAAAATATGAGCAGTCATAGCGAAAAAAGATTGATTATTAATAAAAGGTTTGAAGTCTATTTTATTTAAATCTTTAATATCTAAATTAACTATAGGCATTTTTAAATGGCTATCAGTTTCAGAACATCCATGTCCAGGTATATGCTTTATTACAGTTCCAATTTTATTCAATTTATATTGTTCAACACAAATTCTACCTAGTTTCTTAATAATATGTGGGTTTGTTGAAAAACTTCTGCTGCCTATGATTTTATTTGTATTTTTTCTTAAAACATCAAGAACTGGGACGGTGTTAATATTTATTCCTAATTTTTTTAAAGTAGAAGATAAGTGGTTGATATATCTTTTATAAATTGCCAAACTTAATGACGGGTATAAACTAAAGGTATCTCCAAAAAATTTTTGAGTTACATTATGATGAAATATATTAATTAATCTAGAAACAGTTTTACCCTCTTCATCTATTAGTATTGGAAATTTTTTGTCATTAGTTAGTTTTCTTATTGTCTTTGTTAAACTCACTAATTGATTAAAAGATTTAATGTTTCTTTCAAATAATATCAAACCCCAAGGTTTTTTATAAGATAATAACTTAATTTCTCCCTTTGATAATTTGTGAGATTTAATACTAATAATAATCGCTTTTTTTTTCATTTTATTTTTAATAAATTCCAAAAACTTCTAGGTTCAGAATTTTGTATTTCTTCAGAAAATGATGAATTAAATTCAATTATATCATTCGTATTATTCTCTAATATTTTTAAACTTGAAGTTTTTTCTTTCAGAAAAATTTCAATATTTGATCTATTTAGGTTCATTTTTTTAATATTTTGACTAGATGAATAAAAAAAAAATATTTTGTAAAAAAATAACACTATAATTATTAAACATAATAAATTTAAAAATTTATACATCACATTTTTTTAGGTAAACTAACACCGAGAATTTTCATTCCTATTTGAGTAACTAAAGCAACTAAATATATGATAATTAATGTTGACTCACTTTTAATTTTACCATTTAAAATAAATTTATAGTTTGGATCACTATTGCCTTTGCTCCAATAAGAATGAAATAAAGTCGCTAATTCATATAAGAAATAAGGTATTTTGTGAGGCTCATATTTGGTAGATGCAGTTTCAACAATTTTTGGCCACTCAAAAATTTTTCTTAAAATCTTCGACTCATTTTCGTTTAAGTCAAAATTTCTTGTGTCTAATAAAATATTATCTTCTAAATTTTTTCCTACAGATTTGAATAAGGAATTAATTCTCGCAAAAGAATATTGAACATAAAAAACCGGATTGTCTTTGCTTTTTTCTAAAACTTTATTGAAATCAAAATCGAGTTCTACATCGCTACTTCTATTTAACATCATAAATCTAATCGAGTCTTTATCTACTTCATTTAATAAATCTTTTACGGAAATGAAGTCACCAGCTCTTTTAGACATTTTAAATGGTTTCCCATCTTTGTACAACTTTACTAATTGACAAACTTTACAATTCAGCTCAACTTTATTATCCGATAGAGCTTTAACAGCTGCAGTTATTCTTTTAATATATCCTGTATGATCGGCACCAAGAACGTTAATTAAGTATTTGTGCTTCCTTTTAATTTTATCCATATGATAAGCAACATCATTTGCAAAGTAGGTCCAGGCACCATCATTTTTTTGCATAGCTCTATCAACATCGTCTCCAAATAAACTAGATTTAAAAATCAATCTTTTTGTTTTTTTCCATGNTTTACCTAAATNACCTTTTGGCGGATCTAAATATCCCTCTTTAACATAATTATTNTTTTCTAATTTTTTTACTACTTTTTTTACNAAGTCTTTTTCAACTAAATTNGTTTCAGAAAANAAACTATCATGTNNAANTCCAAGATTTTTNANATCACTTTTNATTAAATNCATTGAATGTTTTANTGACTCTTTTTTTAGCATTTTNAAACATTTNTTAAAATTNTNAAATTTTTGNTTTTTGTTNGAGTNNATNATTTTTTTTCCTATTTCAATTACATANTNCCCAGGATAAAGTTCNTNATTGTTANNAAATTTNTCATTNTATNTNATTTCTCTTATTCTTAAAAAAACTGACTTTGTAAAATTNATAATTTGATTNCCATAATCNTTAATATAATATTCTTTNGTNACCTTATTTCCATTAAACTTTAATAAATTTGCTAATACATCNCCATANACNGCNCCNCGACAATGNCCAACATGCATNGGGCCNGTAGGGTTTGCNGAAACAAACTCAATATTANAACTTTCATTGNAAANTNTTTTTCCNTAATCATTNNTNTTTTNTATNATTTTCTTNANNATTTTTAATTANNTATNTTTTATCAAGNTTNANATTTAAAAAACCTGGTCCNGCAATATCAACNNNAGNAAANTTNTTANTTTNATTTANAATTAGTTTTTTAACTTTATTAGCNAGTTCGANTGGATTNATTTTATTAATNTTACCTAAAACCAAACANACATTACAAGATAAATCATAATCAAANTCTGATGGAGGGATTTCAANNTTTATACNTNTNAAATCACNTAATNNATNTANNCCAAGAGTNTTNTTATNTTTTTTTATTAAATCNGTNATTTTTTTTTCATTTTCCTTAAATATATTCATTTTAATTTATTNTANAGATCTATTGCAAATCTATCAGTCATGCCAGCNATAAAATCACAAATTGTTCTGTCTATNNTTTTTTTTTTNATTTCTTTTAAATNAAANTGTTTACCAGGATTTTGTCTTATTTTGGAAAAAAGATATTTTATANTTNTTTTTCCNAANTTTGTTTTATGAATAACNGATTTATGNAAATACATATTTTTTTTTAAAAANTCTTTAATNTTTAAATCAAATANNTTCATTTTTTTNGAAAANCATACAATTGGATATTCAGATTTATANANATCTTTAATATTATCAATTTTNTTTNTTTTTATNTTTTTTTTAGTATTCNNTATAATNTCTTTTACCATTTCATTAATAATATCTCTAATAATTTGCCTTANAACTAAATCTTGTGAAAAATATTTAAGTTTACNTTTATGTTTTTNTAAAATCTTATCTAGNATNGGTAAGTTTTTGAGNTCTTNTAAATTGAATAATTCTGCTCTTAAGCCNTCCTCTAAATCATGNCTATTATANGCAATATCATCTGAAATAGANGCTATTTGAGCTTCTANNGAAGGNCTNTTNCTAAAAATAATTTTNNTTTTAAAAAAATTATTNCCTANGATATTGTTTANCTTANNTAAATCTGTCANAGGNCCNTTATGTTTTATTAATCCATCTAAAGTTTCATANGTTAAATTAAGTCCTTTAAAGTTATANTATNTATTTTCTAAAAGNGTTACAATTCTAAGTGTTTGAATGTTGTGATCAAAACCNCCAGACTCANTCATGCATTCGTCNAANGCNTCCTCTCCTNCNTGNCCAAAAGGNGTNTGNCCCAAATCATGTGCTAAACTNAATGTCTCACATAAATCCTCGTTTAATCTAAAATACTTTGCCAAAGTTCTAGCTATTTGNGCTACCTCCATAGANTGTGTAATTCGAGTNCTNNAATGNTCNCCAGNAGTATTAATAAANACTTGAGTTTTATGTTTNAGNCTTCTGAAAGCTGTNGAATGAACNATTCTGTCTCTGTCNCTTTGATAAGGTGTTCTTAAANTACTTTTTTTTTCACGGTAAAATCTACCCTTNGAATTAATNGGAATTGACAATTTTGAGAACCTATTTTTTTGCATATTTGTATATAAAAATATATACTACANAATAACTTAATATGACAAACAAAATAGAATTCACAAATNGAGCTANAGAACAAATAGAAAAAGTTATTAGTGANGANAANTTAAAAAAATTTTTTAGAATTTCAGTNAAAGGAGGNGGCTGCTCTGGTTTTAAATATAATTTTAGTTTNGATAACNAAACNTANAAAGAAGANTTTTTTTTTGGTAAAGCAGTTATTGANAAGGCATCTCTNGATATAATTANTGGCTCTATTATCGATTATAAAAAAGAAATGATCGGNGANTCNTTTGTGATTAATAATCCTAAAGCTTCATCNTCTTGTGGTTGTGGTCTTTCATTNTCTNTATAATGAAAATTATATCATGGAANGTAAATTCNGTAAGAGCTCGAATTGANAATATACTTGAGTANATNAAAATTACAAATCCTGATATTTTNTTNTTGCANGAAATCAAAGNACAAAACCANGACTTTCCNGANAANACTTTTANAGAAATTGGTTATACCTCNTATGTNTTTGGTCAAAAAAGCTANAATGGNGTTGCTTTTTTGTCAAAATTNAANATNCAAAATGTNANTATTAANTTTTTAACNGATAAACTTAAACAAGCNNGAATTATAACTGGAGAAATTTTTATNAATAAAAAAAAAAACTAAAATTATTAATATTTATGTNCCTAATGGAAATCCNNTNAACACTGAGAAATATNNGTATAAAAAAAATTGGCTTAGTNTNTTNATAAAATCANTANAAAAAGAATTATCTTTAAATCCNAATATAATNATNGCTGGAGANTTTAATATTATACCNGATGAAATTGATGNTTATGATTTTAAAAGATATGAAAANGATGCNCTAGGAAAATTAGAAATNAGAAAAAAATTTCGTGAAATGTTAAANTTNGGTTTTAANGATGTTTATCGTCTTANNAATAAAAATAAGCAAGAGTATACTTTTTGGGATTATTTTNCNGGNTCNTGGCAAAAGAATNANGGAATGAGGATTGATCATTTTATGGTATCAAATAATCTAATTGAAAATATTTTNNNGNTTAATATTAATAAAAAACCTCGATCGANAAAAAANCCNTCTGATCATACTCCNATTGAATTAGAGGTTAANTAANACGNCCATAAATATCTTCNNATCGAACAATATCAGTTTCTTTTAAAATTAANCCTANCTGTGCNTCCATNATNTTNACTNTTTTTTTATTAGGATTTTGAATNCTGTGNACTGCNCCNTTNGGTATNAANATTGTCTCNTTAGGNTNTANTGAAAAAAATNTTTTATTTANAGTAATTTTNGGTTTTCCTTTAGTTACAACCCANTGTTCAGATCTATGAAAATGTTTTTGNAAACTTAAAACTCCTTTTGGTTTGATNNTTAATTCTTTNATTAANAANTTNTNTCCANCATATAAGATTTGTATANCTNCCCCANGGTCTGTAATAAATATTTTTTTTCTTTAAATATTTCATTTTATNNTTNTTAAACATTAAAAGTATTTCTTTCCAGCTCCCAAGATCNGACCAAGTAATACTTAGTTTNATAGCATTGATATCNTTNGTTTTTTCTAAAATNGCATAGTCAAAAGATTTNGATGGATTCTTTCNNAAAGCATTTTTGTTTAANTAATAAATATTTTTATANAACTTACTTTTAGAAANTGCNANTNCNGAATTTCTATAAATNNTTTTTTGNTATTTTTTAAAATTATTTATTAATGAGTCTTTTCTCAAAAAAAACATTCCAGAATTCCANTATCCTCCTCTTTTNATTATTAATTTAGCTTTTTTTTTATTNGGTTTTTCAAGAAATNTATAAACTTTATTAANATTTTTTCTTTCTTTTAGTTATAAAATATCCNAATTGGTCAGANGATGTNATGGGTTTAATTCCAAAAATAAANATATTTTTTTNAGTTAAAAATTTTTTATTNNTAATNATTTCNTGATTAAATTTGTTTACCTTATCAATAAGGTGATCTGCTGANAAAAAAACTAATGGTTGNTTNTCTGGAATATCTTGTATTAGTGCNGATGNTAAAATGGCTGGTNCAGTATTTTTNTTTGTAGGCTCTACTACAATNNTATATTTTTTNATTCNATNTTTNCTTAGATTTTTTTTTACNTCTTTAATATATTTTAAATTNGTNCTNATTACAGGNTTATCAAATATNGGNTTTTTAATTCTNTCTAANGTTTTTCCAAATAGNGTCCATCCACCNAAATCTATAAATTGTTTNGCTTGGTNTTTTTTAAGATTAGGCCACAACCTNGTACCAGAACCACCNCATAAAATAACTGGTCTAATCTTCATTAAATTTTAGAGTAATCTTTTACTTCNTTTTTCTTGCCAGGATGAGTTGGNGCTCCNAAATAAGCTGGTCCAACNGTTTGNGCATATTTCCATAATGTTCCTGAACCAAAAGCAGANTTCTTTTTTTTCCACTTTTTCTTTCTAGAAGTTAGTTGNGCTTTTGTNAGTCTAACATTTATAGTTCCTTTTTTTGCATCAATNTCTATNGTATCACCATTTTTTAANAATGCGATTGGNCCTCCCAATGCTGCTTCTGGTCCAACATGTCCAACACAAAAACCTCTGGTTGCTCCAGAAAATCTTCCGTCTGTTATTAAAGCAACTTTTTCCCCTTTTCCTTGACCATATATAGCTCCAGTAGTTGAAAGCATTTCTCGCATTCCTGGTCCACCTCGCGGTCCTTCATATCTTATTATGATAATGTCTCCATCTTTATATTTTCTATTCTGAACTGCTTTCATGGCATCTTCTTCATTATCAAAACATCTTGCTTTTCCTGTGAATTGTAATTTTTTTAATCCAGCTATTTTTACAATAGCTCCCTCGGGCGCCAAATTTCCTTTTAAACCTACAACTCCACCATCTGGTGATAGAGGGTTATTGTATTCTCTTAAAACTTTTTGATTTGTATTAAACTTTACATCTTTTAAATTTTCTTTAATTGTTTTCCCGGTAACTGTCATACAGTCCCCGTGGATAAAACCGCCATCATATAGAGTCTTCAATAACATAGGAACTCCACCAGCCTCCCACATGTCTTTTGCAACGTATTTACCACCAGGTTTTAAATCTGCTAAATAAGGAGTTTTTTTAAATATCTTTGCTACATCCATTAAATCAAATTTAACTCCAATTTCATTTGCCAGCGCTGGAAGATGAAGCGCTGCATTAGTTGAGCCACCAGTTGCTGCCACAATTGTGGCTGCATTCTCTAAAGATTTTTTTGTTACTATATCTCTCGGTTTTATTTTTTTCTCTAATAAACTCATGACAGTTTGACCACTTTCAAAAGCATATTTATCTCTTTCTTCATAAGGAGCTGGTGTTCCAGCTGAATAAGGTAAAGCCAGTCCTATAGCTTCTGATACACATGCCATTGTATTAGCTGTAAATTGCCCACCGCAAGCACCTGCGCTTGGGCAAGCAACTAATTCTAATTCTCTAAGCTCTTCTGAGGACATTTTTCCTGAAGAATGTTTTCCCACTGCTTCAAATACATCAACTACTGTTACGTCTTTACCTTTAAATTTTCCAGGTAATATTGAACCACCGTAAATAAAAACACTTGGAACATTTAACCTTAACATTGACATCATTAATCCGGGTAAGGATTTATCACACCCTGCAATACCTACTAGCGCATCATAGCAATGACCTCTTACAGTAAGCTCTGCGGAGTCAGCTATCACTTCTCTAGAGATTAAAGATGATTTCATACCTTCATGACCCATGGCAATACCATCTGTAACAGTAATTGTNCAAAATTCTCTTGGCGTTCCACCAAATTGTTTGACACCTTTCTTGACTGATTGAGCTTGTCTCATTAATGCAGTATTACATGGTGCAGCTTCATTCCAAGTNGATACTACTCCTACAAAAGGTTTCGATACATCATCTTCCGTTTCTCCCATGGCATAATAAAAAGACCGGTGAGGAGCTCTATCTGGTCCTAAAGAGGTATGACGACTTGGTAGTTTATTTTTATCAATTTTATNCATATTTAGTNAATACTAGATACAATACTTCTTAATTTACCATCTTCAATAGTTAATTCTTTAATTAAATTTTTATCATTTTGAACAATTTCTTTTGGTGCTTTTGTCACATAAGCCTTATTTTTAAGCTTATTAGTAAGGCTTGAGATTTGTTTATTTATACTTTCTATTTTTTGTAAAATTCTTTCTTTTTGAGACGTCAAATCTAAATCTTCATTAAACCTCANAGAAATTTTTTCTTTAAGAACTAAAATATCAATTGAATTTTTATCATGAAATTTACTTTTAAAAATACCCTGAATTCTTCCAACTTGTTTTATCAAATTTGAATTTTTATCAATTAATTTCTTAAGTTTCCCTGATTCTTCAGAAAAAGAAATGTCACAAAATAACTTTGGAGTAATTTTTAGCTCTGATTTTGTGGATCTGATNTTGGAAATCAACTCTATCAAATTACTTATATCATTTTGATTTTTATTAAATTTATTCAATTTTTTATAGTTAGGCCAATCAGATGATATTAAATAATCTTTAAAAATAGCTTTATAATTATTTTTTGCCCAAACGGACTCGGTAAAAAAAGGAATAAATGGATGAAGAATTTTTAAGATATTTGCCAAAATAAATGATGAAAAAACCTTTGCTTCGTTAATTTCAGACTTGTTTTTTGATTTAAAAACAGGCTTTAAAAACTCTAGATACCAGTCACAATAAGAATGCCACACAAATTGATAAGCGTGTTTTGCGGCTTCATCAAATCTAAAAATTTCAATATTTTTTGATATTAAATTTTGAGCCTTGATAAATTCATTAAATATCCATTGATTAATCGGGAGCTTTATTGAGTTTAAATTTACTTTCTTAGTTAACTTACAATTATTAAGTTTTAAAAAATTATTAGCGCTCCAAATTTTTGTAATAAAATTCCTGTTACCTGTAACTCTATTTTTAGATAATTTTACATCTCTGCCGGGAGATGCCATTGAAATTAATGTAAATCTTAAACTATCTGCACCATATTCATTAATTAGATCTAGAGGATCAATTACATTGCCTTTTGATTTAGACATTTTTTGACCTTTTTCATCTCTCACTAATGCATGCACATATACTTTTCGAAATGGTGTAAGTTTATTTAAATAATTTCCTAGCATTAGCATTCTCGCTACCCAGAAAAAAATTATGTCAAACCCTGTAACAAGAACTGAGGTTGGGTAAAATTTGGAAAGCTCTTTTGTTTTAGCCGGCCAACCTAAAGTAGCGAACGGCCATAAAGCAGATGAAAACCAAGTATCTAATACGTCGGTTTCTTGCGTTAATTCAATTTTTTTATTCTTATTTTTTTTTTTAGCCAAATTAAGGGCGTCCCTTTTGTTTTCTGCTACAAACACATTATTATTTTTATCATACCAAGCNGGTATTCGATGACCCCACCAAATTTGACGGGATATACACCAAGGTTCAATATCGTTCATCCATTGAAAAAAAGTCTTTGACCAATTACTGGGAAAAAAAATAGTTTCACCTTTATTAACTATTTCTATTGGTTTTTTGGATAATTTTTTTGCATTAACAAACCATTGTTCTGTTAAAAGTGGCTCGATAATAGTGTTTGATCTATCTCCATAAGGAACCTTATTTTTAATATTTTCAATTTTAATTAAATATCCCTTTTCTTTTAGCTGATTTATAAGTAATTTTCTCGCTTCAAACCTATCTAGGCCTTCGTATTCTTTAATTCCATGTTTGTTAATCTTTCCATTTTTTTCAAAAATATTTATAATCTCTAGTTTATTTCTTTTTCCAACTTCATAATCATTAAAATCATGGGCTGGTGTAATTTTTACTGCACCTGAACCTTGCTCTGGATCAGCATAATTATCAGCTATAATTTTGACAGTCCTATTGACGATAGGGATTTTTACATTTTTACCAATTAAATTTATATACCTTTTGTCTTTAGGATTAACAGCAACAGCAGTATCGCCCATCATGGTTTCTGGTCTAGTAGTAGCTATTGTGATTTTTTTGTCTGAGTTTTCAATTTGATAATCAATGTAATATAAATGAGATTGTAGATCCTTTTGTACAACTTCTAAATCGGAAATTGCTGTTTGAAGTTGAGTGTCCCAATTTACCAACTTTCTGTCTTTATAAATTAGTTTGTTATTATATAGTTTTACAAAAACCTTTATAACTGCTTTTGATAGGTCTTTATCCATAGTAAATCTTGTTCTTGACCAATCACAAGAACAGCCAAGTTTTTTAAGTTGATCTAGTATTATGCCTCCAGACTCTTTTTTCCATTCCCATACTTTTTTTATAAATTTATCCCTACCTAACTCATTTTTGTTAATTCCTTCATTCTCTAAATTTTTTTCTACTACAGCTTGAGTAGCTATCCCTGCATGATCAGTGCCGGGTTGCCATAATGTTTCTAATCCTTTCATTCTATTAAATCGTATCAACACATCTTGAAGACTATTATTAAGGGCATGTCCCATGTGTAGCCTACCGGTGACATTAGGTGGAGGAATTACTATTGAGAAGTTTTTTGTGCTTTTACCTTTTCTAGGAACAAAACAGCCCTTCTTGATCCAAAAATCTGATATTTTTTTTTCCTCTTTTATATGATTGTATTTTTTAAATTCCATTTTTTTTGAATTTTCCCATTAATAGTTTATATCAAATGTTTTAAAACCTAAAAGACATAGATTTCCCTTTATTGAACCCTATAAATGATTTAAATAGTTTTATGGTAATTTAGGCCACGTGGCGGAATGGTTACGCAGAGGATTGCAAATCCTTTTATTCCAGTTCGATTCTGGACGTGGCCTCCAAAAAATTAGTTGTTTTATTTAAAAAAGAAAGTATGTTTAATTTCATTCCTCGGTAGCTCAGTTGGTAGAG